>JARLGK010000005.1 GCA_031296075.1 Candidatus Acidiferrales bacterium | reverse complement strand
TCCAATAGGCGTACTTGAAATTCGTTGTGACGATGCGAACCGGAGCTTCGCCAGATTCGCGCATCCCTGAAGTCGAGAGGTGCGCTTCTAACTCGATGTCGATTCCACCTTCAGCTCGATCGCTTTTCGAATCGAGATACGCAAGCGGCGAAGGCCAGTCCGGTTGCGTAGGGCGGAAAACGGCTGCGCGAAACGGCGCAAGTGCTTCCGGGCTGACAATCCACGGAGAAATCGTGGTGGACAAGCTCTTGCTGAGAAACGGTCCCAGCATGCTCTCCCAAAACTGCACGTCGCGCGCCGACCAGTCATTCAGCAAGCAGAAGCCAAAAATGTGCGACGACGCTGAGTCGATCGGAATTGGTGAGCCGAGAGGATTGCCGCTAGAGACAAATGCGCCCACTTCGAGTTCGAAATCAAGCGCTCTCGACGGGCCGAAAACGACGGCTCCCGCCGAGTCTTTGAATTGCCCGTGCGGACGACGAACTTCTTCTCCGCTGATCCTGACCGAACTGGCTCGCCCGTGGTATGCGACCGGCATGTAGCAGAGCGCGGGTGCCAGCGGCGAATCCAACGGCCTTCGCACGGCCCTCTGCGCGTGAAACGTTGAGCAAACGAAGTCCGTGAAGTTGCCGACCCTCGCAGGGAGCAACAGTTCCGCTGAAGACATTGGAACAAGCAATCGATCCGCATGTGACTCAACCTTAGCTCGTTCTGGGCTATCGATGCGCAGCAGATCAGACAGCCGCGCGCGGAGAACGGAAGCAGGTCGCGCCCCAACGGCCATGATCGGATTGAGCGTGTCTCCCGCCGCTGCACGAGCGGCGTCCTCGGCCTCGCCCGACAGGAAGCCCAGCTCAAGAGCGCCGGCAAGATCGAGAATGTGGTCTCCAATTGCGACTCCGCCTCTGGCGGTGCCACCCTCACGAAAGATTCCCATCGGGAGGTTTTGAATCGGGAAGTCTGTGTCAGGATGATTCGCCGTCGGGACCCAGCTTCTGCGGGATGGGTCGTGTGTTTCGTTAAGCTTCATCCACGGGCTCTTTTCTGATTCCAACGCGCGTTGGAAATTGAACAGGATCCCTCAGTCTGCATCCCGACCCGAGGTTCTGGCCTTACGCTCATTGTGATAGCGGGCCATGCTGCCGAACAAGATCGGCACAGGAAGGCGATCAACATCGCCTTTGAATTCCCGATAACAGGCATAGACGTTAACGACGATGCGTTCCGGGTCCGTCCAGTCAGCGAAAGCATCCAAGGCGATGTCTCGGGCCGCTTCTTCGTAATCCATGCCGGCGTCGAAACGCTTTTGCGATTGGTCACGCACATATTCGAAGTATTGCTTCAGTGCGCGGACGCCACTCTTGTCGGTGATCGGACCATGACCCGGTACAACTGTCTCCACGTCCCATTCGAGGATCTTGTCGCACGCGCGAAGCCAGTTGCCAACGGGGCCAGCCCAGATCACTGGATGACCACCCGCGAAGAGAATATCTCCGGTGAATACGGTTTTGTCTGCCGGAACGTGAATGACGATGTCGCCGCGGGTGTGCGCCGGGCCCATCTCGAGAAGACGCACGTCCTTGCCTCCGACGCGCAGCGTCAGCTCGCGATGAAACGTGCGGGACGGAAGCACGGCGCGGATGTCACTGAAGTCGAACCGGCTGCCAAGAACTTCGTGAAAGAAAGCGCCCGCTTCGCCGGTCATCGGATAGCGCGGTGCGGTGCTTTGCTCTTTCATCTCTTCGAGACAAGCGGTCGAAGAGATGATTTGCGCGCCCCCGACCAGCTGGTTTCCATTCGTGTGGTCGGGATTGGAATGCGTGTTCACAAGCGTCCCTATTTGTTCGGAGACCGGCACGGCGGCGCGCATCCGATCGAGCATTTCGCGCGTCAGCTTGAGATCCATGAGCGTGTCGACAAGCAGCGCTTCGCCGCTGTCGACCACGAGACCGGAATTGCTGTAGCCCCAGGTGCCATCCGGCTGAAGATACGCGTAGCAGCCATTCCCGAGGTCGTGAAGCCCTTTTGTATACGGCCACTTCTTCATGAGGAATCGCCTTTTCGTTTCGATCCAAATCCTCTCACTGGCCTGGCCCGCTGCCGCTCGACGGCGATTTCAGAGCGGCTGCACAACCGTCTGAGCAACGCGGCCCATCAGGCTCCCCACATCTGCTTTGGGATCCGGATGCATCTCCCATTCACCGATCTGGAGCGAGGCTTCCAGGATGAATTTGCAGCGCTCGAAGCGGCGGCGCATGAAGGATTGCAGCGAATCCTGCAGCGGCCCGTTCTTTTGCAGCTCCTCCGCCAGCACGACCGCGTCTTCGACGGTCTGTGCCGCTCCCTGCCCGAGGTGCGGCGTAATCGAATGGGCTGCGTCGCCGATCAACGCCACGCGCCCGCGATACCAGGGCGAAGGCACCAGAACCGATTCGAGAGGGCGGTAGACGACCAACGCTGGATCTGTGATACCGCGAGCCAACTCGCCGATCGTGCCGCCGAACGGCTTCAATCGCTCGCGCATGATATCGGCCAATTCATTTTTCGGGAAGCGGGGATTGCCCGGTTCCGGGCCAATCTGGAATATGTAAGCCGTTTCGCGCGTAAGAGGGATCAGCCCCGCCTTCGGTCCTTCACTCGTGGCATAGATCGAGCCGTAATCGATTTCCGGCGGGCGACGAACGTTGTAGCGCCAGACGCCCTCTCCGGTAAATCGAGGCTGAAGATGATCCCCGAACAGCATCGTGCGAAGCTGGGAATGTACGCCGTCCCCGCCAACGACGAAGTCGTACTCTCGACCGCTGCCATCGGTGAATCTCACCGCGACTTTGCTCTCGGATTGCCGGAGCTCTGCGACACTCACACCGAGATGAACCTGGGCGCCGGCCTTCTTCGATGCGGAAAACAGCACGTCGTGCAAGGCAGGACGGGTCAAACCGAGAAATGCCGGATAGTTGGGTCCGGCCAGCTTCACGCCGGGGGTTTCGTTCATCACGTTGCCGTTGGCGTCGCAAAAGCGGAGACCCTGGTAGGGAAACCCGGCGGCCACACAATCGTCCGCGATGCCGAGACCGACCATCGCCCGGACCAGGTTGCTCTGCGCGATGATCCCCACGTGGTAGACGGTCCATTGCTGTTTGATCTCGGCGATCTCAACATCGATTCCGGCTCTGCGCAACCCGATGGACAGGGCCAGACCGCCGATCCCGCCGCCTACGATGAGCACTTTGCTGACGTTCGGCATTCCGTTCTCCCCAAACCTCACACTCTCGAAGTTGCGCCTGCGTCGATACCCAGCAGGCGCGCCGCGTTTCCTCCGAGGATTTGCTCGCGCTGCTGTTCCGTCAAACCCGGCACCGCCGCGAGGAATTTGTGGGGCTCGTACGCGCCCATGTCGAAGGGGTAGTCCGTGCCGAGCAGAATGTGCGCTGCCCCGACTTCTTCGATCAAATGCCGCAACCCTTCGGGTGTGTAAACCAGACTGTCGAAATAGATGCGCTTCAAATACTCGCTCGGCTTGTGCTTGATCTTCGCCGCTTCCGGGCGCACGGCGAACCCGTGGTCCGATCGGCCCACGTAGGAAGGCAAGTATCCGCCGCCATGAGCCGCGCAGATCTTCAGCCCCGGATGGCGGTCCAGGACGCCGCCGAAGATCAGATGCGAGAGCGCAATCGTGGTCTCAATCGGCTGGCCGATGATGTTGCCGAGGTAATGGCAGTTCACGCGTTCGGCCAGTGATGTGCCGAGCGGATGAATGAAGACAAGGCAGCCGAGCTCCTCGGCTTTCGACCAAAAGCGGTCGTAGCAGCTGTCCGAGAATTCTTGCCCGTTGCAGGCGGATGAGATTTCGACGCCGTGCAACCCGTACTTCCCCATGCAGTCTTTCAATTGCTCGACCGATAGCTCCGGATGCTGGAGCGCTACGTTGCCGAGCCCGCGCAGACGGTCCGAATGGGCGGCGCACAGCGATCCAATCTGCTCGTTCTGCGTGGCCACGATCTGCTTCGCCAGATCGGCATCGGCCCAGTAGTAATACTGGTTCGGCGAAGGGCTGATCACCTGCACATCCACGCCCATGGCGTCCATCCGTCGCAGGCGCTCGCCGATGTCC
>JARLGK010000004.1 GCA_031296075.1 Candidatus Acidiferrales bacterium | reverse complement strand
GTTCTTCGGCGGCACGTATTTTCCGCCGGACGACGCCGGCGGCCGTCCCGGTTTCAAGCGCATCCTGCTCGCGATTTCCGAGGCGTTCAAAGCGCGCCGCGCGGAAGTGGACAACTCCGCGAACGCGCTCGCCGAATCCGTCGCCAAGGCCGAAGTGTTTCAGGGCGCGCGCGGCGTGTTCGATGCGCGCATGATCGATTCCGTGATCGATTCAGCGCACAAACAGTTCGACGCAACGCACGGTGGCTTCGGCCACGCGCCGAAATTTCCGCACGCCGGCACGGTGGACTTGCTGCTCGAGCGCTACCAGGCCACGCGCGATCCAGAGCTGTTGCGCATCGCCGAACGCACGCTCGAAGGCATGGCCCTCGGCGGCGTGTACGACCAGGTGGGCGGCGGGTTCCACCGCTACTCGGTAGACGAGCGCTGGTGCGTGCCCCACTTCGAGAAGATGACCTACGACAATTCCGAATTGCTCCGAAATTTTCTGCACGGCTATCAGGTGACGGGAAAACCGCTCTTTCGCGAAACGGCCGAAGGAATCATCGCCTGGGTGGGTGAGGTGCTTTCCGATCCCGCCAGCGGCGGTTTTTACTCGAGCCAGGACGCCGATCAGACGCTCGACGACGATGGCGATTATTTTACGTGGACGCAGCAGGAAGCCCGCGCCGTCCTGACTCCGGAGGAATATCTCGCCGCCGAGCATTACTACGACATTGGCCCGCACGGCGAAATGCATCACAACCCGGCGAGAAATGTCCTCTGGGTCGGTTCGAGTATTGAGGACCTCGGAAAAAAACTCGGGATGGATGAAGCGAGCGCACGCATCCTGCTCGCTCGCGCGAAGGGTAAGCTATTGGCCGCACGGCGCGAGCGCCGCCCCATTCCCACAATCGATCAGACGCTCTACGTCGGCTGGAACTCGATGTTCATTTCCGCGTATCTGGAAGCCGCGCGTGTTCTCGATCGGCCCGATTGCCGCGAGTTCGCGCTCAAGACGCTCGATCGGATCCTCGCCGAGGCGTGGGACGAGGCGAAGGGTTTTCTCCATCGCGTTGGCGGGCCGCGCCTGGAAGGCTCGCTCGACGATCAGGTGTTCGCCGCGGCCGCGCTGCTCGACGCGTACGAGACGACGCTCGACCGGCGCTATTTCGACATCGCCGAGCGCGCCATACTGCTCGCCATCGAGCGATACGGCGATCCCGATGGCGGCGGATTCTTCGACCGCGCGAAGGACGCTGCGCCGATGGGCGGTCTCGACGTCCGCCGCAAGCCGCTGCAGGATTCGCCCACGCCGGCGGGAAATTCCGTGGCCGCCATCGTTCTCGACCGCCTCCACGCTTTCAGCGGCGAAAAACTCTATCGCGAATGGGCGGAAAAAACGCTCGAGGCATTCGTCGGCCTGATTCCGCAGTATGGCCTCTTCGCCGCAACCTACGGCCTTGCCGCTCTGCTCCACGCCCGCCATCCGATGCAAGTCGTCGTCACGGGCGCGGCAGGCGACCCGAAAGCGTCCACTCTCGAAAAGGCAGCGCACCAGATTTATCGCTACGGTAAAGCGGTCCTGCGCGTCACGCCCGAACAATTGGCCAAGGCCGCGCTCCCCGCCGCTCTTCGCGAGACTCTGCCGCACCTCGACGCGGCTCTGGCGCAAACGTTCGTCTGCGTCGAAACCACGTGCTATCCGCCCGTTTCGGACCCGGACAAGCTCGCCGCGCTGTTGCTCGAAGCAGCACCCGGCGTCAAGGCAGCCTCATGATGCGGGAGGCGCCCCCTGTCCGCCTGCGCGTTCGTTGCGGTCCCGCCAGTCCGCGAACCACTTCCCGCTTTTCTGTTTCATGTGGACACCTTGTGGACACCAGATTGGATTTCGGGCCTGTTTTCCGGGGGTTGCGCTTTGTCCTCTCCGATGCGATAATTTCTCGCCTTACTTCGTCCGTTGAAGCGTGTGCCGCAGCGGCGGACCGCACGCCGGGAATCGAAAAAACAACCAGGAGATTGGCCGCAGGTCCTTTCCTCTACGATGGAAATCGCCCACCAGCTCGGCAAACTGTTCCTCGGTGCTCTGCCGACCGTCATCGTCGTCCTGCTTTTCTATTTTTTCTTGCGCTGGGCTTTCTTCGGGCCGATTCTGAAGGCCATGGCGGAGCGCAGCGCCCGCATCGAGGGCGCACGCGCGGAAGCCGCGGCCGCCGAAGCCGGCGCCAAGCAGGAGATGAATTCCTACCATGACGCGCTGCGCAAGGCGCGCGGAGAAATCTATGCCGAGCAGGAACTGGCGCGGCAGGAAGCTCTCGACAACCGCGCGAAGCTCCTGAAGGCCATGCGCGCACGAGCGCAGGAAGACGTGAACGCGGCGAAGAAACGAATTGCGGCGGAACTCGCTGCCGCTCGCACGGAGGTGGAGCGCGAGACGCCCGCTCTCGCCAGCCAGATAGCTCGCGCCATACTCGACAAACCTTCGACCTTGCAAGGCGGTTCAGGCAGAAGTTCAGGAAGATGATGCGCGCCGTGCGGAATTCGACAGGACTTCTCGCGCGTTTCGGTCTGTTTTTCCTTTTCGTTGCCGCGCCTGCGCTGGCCGAGGAAAGCAAACCTCCCCTCGCCGACGCTCCCATTGGCCAGATTTTCCGTTGGATCAACTTCGCCATCGTTCTCGGCTTGCTGATCTATGCATTCAGTAAGGCCATTCCCTATTTCCGCACGCACGCGGAAGAAATCTCGCGGAAGATTGCCGAAGGCGCGCGGGCACGCGAAGCTGCGGAAAAGCGGCGCGGCGAAGCGCAAGCCAAGCTCGCGAATATCGGCGCGGACGTCGCCGAAATGCGCCTGGAGGCAAAACGGGCGGCGGCGCTGGAGGCGGAGCGCGTTCGCACGTCGGCTCGCGCCGAGGCGGATATGATCGAGCGCGCCGCGCAGGCGGAAATCGCGGCGACCGAGCGCGCCGCGCGGCTTGAGTTGAAAACGATGGCCGCGCGC
The DNA here is from genome assembly GCA_031296075.1 of Candidatus Acidiferrales bacterium. Classification (GTDB taxonomy): domain Bacteria; phylum Acidobacteriota; class Terriglobia; order Acidiferrales; family UBA7541; genus Palsa-295. Next base: position 7,810 of record JARLGK010000004.1, on the reverse strand, counting down.
ATGGCCGTCGAGCGCGCCGAAGCGGTGCTCCGACAAGAACTGACGCCGAAGGCCGAAGCGGCGCGCTTCCGTACGTTCGTTGCGGAGCTCGAAGGGGACGCGAATTGATCGGCGCGGTTTCTTCACGGTATGCGGCGGCTCTGGCGGATGTGGCGCTGGAGCAGAAAAGCGCCGACCGCGTGAAGAACGATCTCGCTGCCTTCACGGAGGCATACGCTTCGTCGGCCGATCTCCGAAATTCGCTGGAGAGCCCCTCGGTGGGCCGCGAAGCGAAGTTGCAGGTCGTCCAGAAAATCGCGGCGCGAATGGATCTGGCGCCGGCGGTACGAAATTTCCTCTGCGTGCTCGTGGACAATCGCCGCACGGAAATGCTGCGCGAGATTCAACAGGCGTTCCACGTGGAACTAAATGCGCGGCTCGGAATTGCCGAAGCCGATGTGACCTCGTCGCGGGAATTGAGCGCCGAGGAGCGAAAACGACTGACCGCGTCGCTTGAAAAGCGGACCGGAAAAAAGATCGAAGCGCGCTTCCACGAGGACGAATCGCTCGTGGGCGGCGCCATCGTGCGCGTCGGCTCAACCGTCTATGACGGTTCGGTGCGCGAGCAATTGACCCGGCTGCGCGAGCAGCTGGAAGCGGAATAGGAGCCACGGATGGCGAATATCAAGGCAGACGAGATCACAAAGATACTGCGCGAGCAGATCGAAAACTATCAGCAGTCGGTCGCGGTCGAGGAAATCGGTTCGGTGATTTCCGTCGGTGACGGCATCGCGCGCGTTCACGGCCTGGACCGTTGCATGTCCGGCGAAATGCTGGAATTCCCGCACGGAGTTTTCGGTATCGCGCTGAACCTGGAAGAAGATCAGGTCGGCACGGTGCTGCTCGGCGACTACACCCAAATCCGCGAAGGCGACACGGTTAAGCGCACGAACCGCATCATGTCCGTGCCGGTAGGTGAAGGGATGATTGGGCGCGTGGTGGACCCCCTCGGGCAGCCGCTGGACGGCAAGGGCCCGGTGCAAACGGACCAGCGCAATCCGCTCGAGCGCATTGCCCCGGGCGTGGTGGACCGGCAGCCGGTGCGCGAGCCTGTGCAGACAGGCATCAAGGCCATCGATTCGATGATTCCGATCGGGCGCGGCCAACGCGAATTGATCATCGGCGACCGGCAGACCGGCAAGACCGCCATCATCCTCGACACGATTTTGAATCAAAAAGGCGTGGACATGATTTGCATCTACTGCGCGATCGGGCAGAAGCGCTCGACGGTCGCGCAGGTGGTGAAGACGCTGACGGACCACGGCGCCATGGAGTACAGCATCGTCGTGGCAGCCACGGCCAGCGAGCCGGCCACGATGCAGTACATCGCGCCGTTTGCCGCCGCGGCCATGGGCGAATATTTCCGCGACAGCAAGCGCCACGCCATCTGCTTTTACGACGATCTTTCGAAGCACGCGCAGTCCTACCGCGAAATTTCGCTTCTGTTGCGCCGGCCGCCCGGCCGCGAGGCGTTCCCGGGAGACGTTTTCTTTCTGCACTCGCGTTTGTTGGAACGCGCGGCGAAATTGAACGACAAGCTGGGCGCGGGCTCGCTGACGGCGCTTCCCGTGATCGAAACGCAGGCAGGCGACGTATCGGCGTACATTCCGACGAACGTCATCTCGATCACCGACGGCCAGATTTATCTGGAAGCGGACCTCTTTAACTCCGGCATTCGCCCCGCGATCAACGCAGGCATTTCCGTGAGCCGCGTCGGCGGCAACGCGCAGATCAAGGCTATGCGCCAGGTAGCCGGAACTCTGCGGCTGGACATGGCGCAGTATCGCGACCTCGCGGCATTCGCGCAGTTCGGCACCGACCAGCTCGACAAAACCACGCAAGCACAGCTGGCTCGCGGCCAGAGGCTGATGGAAATCCTGAAACAGGATCAGTACCAGCCGCTCCCGGTGGAAAAGCAGGTGCTGCTGATTTTCGCCAGCGCGAATAAGTACCTGGACGATATTCCGGTTTCCGAGTGCGCACGGTTTGAGCGCGAGCTGTATCCCTTCGTCGAGGCGAACTACGGCGGACTGCTGAAGACCATCGCCGAGAAGAAGGCTCTCGATGACGCGGTGCGGGCGGATGCGAAAGCGGCGCTCGATGCTTTCAAGGAGCGGTTCATGCAGTCTGCCGGAGCGGCCGCGGCGGCGAACTAAAGCTGCCTGAACATTAATTCATGCCCACACTTCTCGATTATCGGCGCCGCATCCGCTCGGTGAAGAGCACGCAGCAGATCACCCGGGCGATGAAGTTTATTTCCGCGGCAAAGCTGCGCCGCGCCCAGGAAGGCGTGTTTGCGGCGCGGCCCTACGCCGGCGAGATTCTGCGGGTGATGCGCTCGGCGGCGGCGCGCATGGAATCCGCGGCGCATCCATTGCTCGAGCGGCGGCCCGAAGAAAAAATCCTGGTGGTGGTGCTGACGGGCGACCGCAGCCTTTGCGGGGCGTTCAACACCAACGTGATTCGCCGCGCGATCCTGTTCATCCAGGAGAATTCTTCCAAGAAGTCGCAGATGATCGCCATCGGCAAAAAAGGCCGGGACACGCTGCGCAAGCGTGGATGGGCAATTGCGGGCGAATATCTGAACGTGTCGGCCAAGGTTGATTTTTCCATCGCCAAGGAAATCGCCGGGCGAATCGCGGAGCTCTATGCCGCCGGCGAGGTGGACGCCGTTTACGCCGTGTACAACGAGTTCAAGAATGTGATGGTGCAGAACCTGCGCACGGCGAAGCTGCTGCCCATTGATCCCGGTATGCTTGACGAGAAATCGGAGCAAAAGTCCGGCATGCCTCCGACCAGCCACGCCGGAGACGAATCCGCGCTTCCTCATGATTTGTCGGCGAGCGGAAAAGCGCAGTTGGTGGACTACATCTACGAAGAGCCGGTTGAAGAGATTTTCGGCGGCCTGGTGCCGCGCTATCTGGAAGCGGAAGTCTTCCGCATCCTGCTGGAATCGGCGGCCGCCGAGCATGCGGCGCGAATGACCGCGATGGATTCCGCCACGCGCAACGCTTCGGACCTAATCGATTCGCTGACGCTGGACATGAACAAGATTCGCCAGGCGAGCATCACGAAAGAACTGATCGAAATTGTGAGCGGCGCAGCTTCCGCGACGTCATAGGGCATCCAGCAGGCATAGGAGAAAGTCAGAATGGCAACGGACAAGAATAAGATCGGCCACGTGATCGAAGTGATTGGCCCCGTGGTGGACGTGCAATTCGCGGAGCACCATCTGCCGCTGATTCACAATGCGATTCGCATCCAGAGCGAAGGATTCGACATTCCCGAGCCGCTCGATATCATCGCGGAAGTGGAGCAGCATTTGGGCGAAGGCCGCGTCCGCTGCGTGGCCATGAAGCCGTCGGAAGGTCTGGTCCGCGGCATGACGGCAGAGGACCTCGGCGAGCCGATCTCCGTGCCCGTGGGCCGCGGAACCCTCGGCCGCGTGCTCAACGTGGTGGGCGAGCCGGTCGACGGCCTGGGACCGGTGAAAACGGACAAGCGCTACCCGATCCACCGCGCAGCGCCGTCGCTGGAGGATCAGTCCACGACGCTCGAAATGTTCGAGACCGGCATCAAAGTAGTCGATCTGCTGGAGCCCTACCTGAAGGGCGGCAAGATCGGATTGTTCGGCGGAGCGGGCGTGGGCAAGACCGTGCTGATTCAAGAGCTGATCAACAACGTGGCGATGAAGCACGGCGGCGTTTCGGTGTTCGCCGGCGTCGGCGAGCGCACCCGCGAGGGCAACGACCTGTGGCTCGAATTCCAGGAGTCGGGTGTCATCATCCCGGGCAACTCGGAAAAATCGCGCTGCGCGCTGATCTACGGGCAGATGACCGAACCGCCCGGCGCGCGTCTCCGCGTGGGATTGACCGGGCTGACGGTGGCCGAGTATTTCCGCGACGAAGAACACCTCGACGTGCTGCTCTTCATCGACAATATTTTCCGATTCGTGCAGGCGGGATCGGAAGTATCGGCGCTGCTGGGCCGCATGCCCTCGGCCGTGGGTTACCAGCCGAACCTCAACACCGAAATCGGAGAGCTCCAGGAGCGCATCACCTCCACCAAGCACGGCTCGATCACGTCCGTGCAGGCGATTTACGTGCCCGCGGACGATTACACCGATCCCGCGCCTGCCGGAACGTTCACGCACTTGGACGCCACCACGAACCTGAGCCGCCAAATCGTCGAGCGCGGCATTTATCCCGCCGTCGATCCTCTGGCGAGCTTCTCGCGCATTCTGGATCCACGCATCCTGGGTGCGGAGCACTACGCCGTGGCGCGCGCGGTGAAGTCCGTGCTGCAGCGCTACAAGGAGCTGCAAGACATTATCGCCATTCTCGGAATCGAAGAGCTTTCCGACGACGACAAGCAGGCCGTGGCGCGCGCTCGCAAGATCGAAAGATTCCTCTCGCAACCGATGTTCGTCGCCGCTCCGTTCACGGGCCTGGAAGGGAAGTACGTGAAGATCGAGGACACTATCCGCGGCTTCAAGGAAATCGTCGAAGGAAAGCACGACGACCTTCCGGAGCAGGCGTTTTACATGGTGGGCGGAATCGAAGAAGCGCGGGAGAAGGCGGAAAAGATGGCGGCGACCGCGTAGTCATCGCGCGCGCCGGATCAGGATCGAATCAATGCTACCCGAATCCATCGAACTACAAATCGTCACGCCGGAGCGGCACGTCCTGCAGGAGACCGTGCAATCGGTCGAGATTCCGGGCAAGGAAGGCTACCTCGGGATTCTGCCAGGACACGCGCCGCTGATTACCGAACTCGGCATCGGAATTCTGGCGTACCGAAAGGGCACCGAAAATCACTTCGTCACGGTGATCCACGGCTACGCCGAAGTGCTGCCGGACCGCGTGATCGTCCTGGCCGAACTTTCCGAGCGCGCGGAAGAAATTGACGTGGAACGCAGCCGCGCTGCCCACGACCGCGCGCAGGCCGAACTCGCCAAGGCTGGTGTGGGCGGCGATCAATGGCAGCGCGAAAAACTGGCGCTCGACCGCGCCCTGGTGCGCATGCAGGCGGCGGCTCGGACCGGTGCGACGGCCGGCGGCTCGCACCAATAGGATGGCCTCACCGCGTTGCCAAGTTGTCCCCTTCTGGTTAACCCAACTCGAATTCCCGCACTTCCCGTCACATCTAATAGCCATCAGAATAGAACCAGCTAGTTTCCGGTTTTCATGATGGCGGGACAGAAACAAATGGCTGAACTTACGATCTTTTGCACTCCCTGGTGCGGCGATTGCCGCCGCGCGAAGAATTTCTTGCGCGAGCGGGGCGTCGCATTCCGCGAAGTGAATATCGACGAAACGCCGGGCGCGGAGGAGCTTGTCCTGCGCGTAAACAAGGGCCTTCGCAAGGTGCCCACGCTCGAAGTCGATGGCCGCTATTTCGCGTGCAGCCCGTTTGATCCCTACCAGCTCGCCGAAGAATTGAAAATCCCGCTGAACAGGTAAAGATGTGATTCGTGAGTGGTGATTAGTGGAAGAACTGCGTCCGCCGCGGTGGTCAAGGCGCTTTTAATCCACTAAGTCTACGAAGCTCCCGTTGTTGCCCTTCACTTAAGTATTTCTTTCCGAAAATGAAGATCGTACCTCCCGACAGAAATATGAAGACCCGCTCGCCTTCGCCTTTCAGGCGCACGCCCGGCCACTTGACGTGCCACTCGCAGAACTCACCTTCAACCTGGAATCCGCCGTCATCTAGACTGGCCTTGAAAGATTTACCAGCATACTCAAACGACCGGTAGGCACGACGGTAATATCTCGCCGGATAAAGACTTCGAACGCTTGCATAAATCCACCACGCTCCGATGGCCGCGAGCAGGAACAGCGCAGAGCTGAGCGAAGGCACGAAGGGCGCCCAAGCGGGGGCCCCCTTCCGTTCCACGCCATGACGATAAGCACCACGCCTGCAAGAATCCAACACGCCGCCCACCCGGTATGCCGTTGGCCACCATGCAATTTGTGGTACAAAAGCTGGGCTGCGACATATTCGTCGGCTGAGATTTCGTACTCGAAATGCACAGAGTTCACCAGCGTGTCTCCGCGTTTACATCAAACCGGCGCCGCGGGTCATCACGCCTGCGACGCGCAGGTCCGCGGTCAGCACGACGAGGTCGGCGTCCGCGCCGACGGCGATGATTCCCTTTTTGCCTGCCAGGCCGAGGCGGCGCGCGGGAAGAACCGTGGCCATGCGCACGGCATCCTGCAGCGGGACGCCGAGTGCAACCACGTACCGCAGCGCGCGATCGAGAGTGAGCGTGCTGCCGGCGAGCTTTCCTTCCGAATTTCGCGCGACGCCGTCCTTCACCGTGACTTCGAAATTTCCGAGACGATAATTGCCGTCCGGCATTCCCGTGGCGGCGATGCCGTCGCTCGCAAGCAGCACGGCGTCGAACCCCTTGCAGCCGAGCAACACCTGAATCGCGGGGCCGGCGACATGCACGCCATCGGCGATTACTTCAGCGGTGACCTCCGGATCGGTGAGGATTGCGCCGACGACGCCGGGATCGCGGTGAGTGAAGGGCCGCATGGCGTTGTACATATGGACGGCATGGCGCGCACCGGCCTGAATTGCTGCGCGCGCTTGATCGTAGTCCGCGTCCGTGTGACCAATGGCAACGACGATCTTGGCCGCGACGGCATACTCGATCAACTCTCGCGCGCCGGGAATTTCGGGCGCGATGGTGAGAATTTTCACGAGCCCATCGGCCGCATCGAGGAATTTCTGGAATACTTCTACCGACGGCCGCTCGATGGCATCCGGGGGATGCACGCCGCGGCGCGCCTTGCTGATGAACGGCCCTTCAAGGTGAATGCCGAGGAATTCGGCCGCGAGCTTGCCGCCTTCCTGCGGATCCTTGGGCTGCTCGTGGCTGCGAATGCAGCGAGCGATGCCTTCGAGACTGCGGCAGGTCTCCTCGACCGGCGCGGTGACGGTGGTGGCGACGAGCGACGTGGTGCCGTGGCGGGCGACGGTCGCGGCGATGCGGTCAAGCGAGCGCGCGGTGGCTTCCATCACGTCGTGGCCGCCGGCGCCGTGGATGTGCACGTCCACGAATCCGGGGACGACCGTCATTTCGGCCGCGATGTAGTCCATCGCGTCGGGTGGCACGCGGATTTCATCGCGATGCCCGAGCGCGGCGATGCGGCTGCCTTCGACGAGGATGACGCCGTCGTTGATTTCCTCTTCAGGCGTCAGGATCCGGCCGGCATGGATTACCGTGGTCTGCATCGTCTTCACGCTTCCTTGAGGCTACAAAAGAATGCTACCGGAAGCGCGCCGCGAAATCACAGCCGAGCTTGCATCCCTGTGCTTCTTGGTTACAATCGAGTGTCGCTCAAAATCGGAGGGGAATGGAATGGCATACGACAAGCGTTACGTGGCGCAGAAGCGCCAGCGGCGCCGGCGCAAGACGGCCAAGGCGAAAGTGAAGCTCTACGAACAGGGAAAGCTGCCGCACGACAAACTGCCCGCGCTCGCCAAGAAGTTTCTGACCCGCAAAATGCGGGCACTCAGCAAGGCGGAATAAGACCGCAACAAAAAGAAAGGGCGTCCCGGTGAACCGGGACGCCCTTTTGTTTCGCTCGCTGCCCCCCGCCAGGGGACCGGCAGCCAGTGAGTTTAGTTTCCGGAGGCCTGCGCGTGAGCCGACGCAACCTTCGGGACGCTCATGTAACCGACGATCTTATCCTTGCCAATCGAGTTCACGGTGAATTCGACAGGTGCGCGGGTGCCGTGCGTGAAGAAGTAGATGGGCTCG
>JARLGK010000067.1 GCA_031296075.1 Candidatus Acidiferrales bacterium | reverse complement strand
GGTGATTGAGCTGCGAAGGCTCTAGTTCTCTCAACACGGCGCAGGGAATTCCTAACTCTTTAGCACGACCAAGGCACTCGTCGGTCCTCGCGACCACAAATGCCGGTACCTCATAGCCCGTAAGATGATCGAGGAGGCTTATCGGGGTGCGCCGAGCTACATAAACGACCTTCGCCAAATAGCTGCCAAACGCCTCGGAGTATTTGGGGGTAAAATTTCTCGCATAGCACGCGGAGAGGAAGTAAGAGAATCGATGCAGGCGAGCAGAGAGGTAGTTGTATCGATGAAAATCCTTTGAGTATCCATGTAACGACGGCGGAGTGTTCAGTATCATTTTGAAAAACGGACCGAGTTCGCAAAGGTCGGTACTAGCGAAGAGGAACGGAGTAACTTCACTTGGGCCCGGCTCATCCGGTAATAAGAATAAATGCGCCACATAGTACGCTGTCGCCGGAGACACTGGAGCGACTTGCTCGTTTGAGTAGGCCGAAGCAGATATCCCGCCCGCGCGAACCATGCTGTAGTCTACCAGCTTCGCGATGCACCCCGTCGCCGTCGACCACTCGAACCCGGGGAGCGCCGCCCGTCCTTCCGCCGGTCATGTACGTACTTTCCACAATAGACGGCCATCGCAAAATGAATTAGCGTGAGTCGGGGCAGAATTCAGCCCCGCTGCAAGACGAGTCTGTATTGCCGCCCTCGTGACGAGGGCTGGATGCTCTTTGAAAAGTGAAAAATAGGGCTCCCAGTGTCGACGGCGAGTCGAGCCTGGGAGATCAGTCGCGACGGGCGAAATGCAGATCCCTCGTCGGCCAAAGGCAGGCCTCTGTCGGGATGACAACGCGAAGGCGCAAGAAAATGCGCCCGCCTGAAAGGCGGCCGCTACAAAATCAACGGCAAGGCAAAGATGCCCGCCTGCCCTACGGTCTTGCCGCTGGCAAGACCTCAGGACAAGAAGGCGGCCGCTACAAGGACAACGGCAACGGCGGGCGCAGCGAGCAGCGCCCCTACGAAGGCAACGGTGGGCGCGGCAAGCGGCGCCCCTACGAATCCGACGGCAACGGCCCGTGCGAAAATCTTCGCGATTAACCGACACACCATGCCGAGTAAATTCTTGCCTAACTCGCTGAAAACAAAGAAAACGAGTGCCTACAAGGTGTCACACTTTTTCGAGGGGACGCCGCGAGCACGAAGAGAGATTCCTCGTCCGCCATGGCGGACTCGGAATGACAACGAAAATGCGCAAGGCACGCCTGCCGCGCTGAAGGCCGCGGCGCTACATTTGGACCTCGGAAAATGCGCCCGTGCGCTGCGAAACCAACGACTACGGCGGGCTAATGGAGATGCGGGAGGATTGAACCGGAAAGCCCGGCGGCGGCGGGATTGAAGATCGAGACGTACATGAGGATCACCGTCAGGACGATCATGATGATGCTCGAGCCCCAGGCGATGATGTTGAACGTCAGCGTGTTGGTGTGCTCGCCCATCAGGTCGCGGCGGTTGATGAGCAGCAGGATGAAAATCAGCACCACGGGCAGCCAAACGCCGTTGGCCACCTGCGAGAGCACCAGGATCTTCAGCAGCGGCGCCTTGGGAATCAGGATGATCCCCGCACCGATGACGATCAGCAGCGTGTACAGCGAATAGAACATCGGAGCTTCCTTCAGCTTGCGGTCGATGCCCGCTTCGAAACCCAGGCCTTCGCAGATCACGTGGGCGGTTGAAAGCGGCAGGATCGACGCGGCGAAAAGCGAGGCGTTCAGCAGGCCAAACGCGAATAGATAGCCCGCCCATTTTCCCGCGAGCGGGACCAGCGCCATGGCCGCCTGCCCGGCGTCGGTGATGTTGGTCATGCCGTGGGCGTTCAGCGTGGCGGCGCAGCAGACGATGATGAAGAACACGATGACCATGCACGAAATGCTGCCGACGAGGACGTCCATGCGCGCGTGCTTGTACTGGCGCGGCCCCACGCGCTTTTCGACGAAGCCCGCCTGCAAATAGAAAAATTGCCAGGGAGCGATGGTGGTGCCGACCAGCCCGATGAGCATCAGCAGATAGGGCGCGTTCAGGTGAACGTTGGGAACAATGGTCGCCTTGGCGGCCGTCAGCCAATCCGGCTTGGCGAGAAAGGCCGAAACCGCGTAGGAGAGATAAAACGCGCAGGCGACCAGGAAAATCTTTTCCACCTGGCGATAGTTGCCGCGCACAACCAGCACCCAAACGGCGATGGCGGCCAGGGGCACGGAAACGTATTTGCTGATGTGGAAGATTTGCATCGAGGCCGCGACGCCAGCGAACTCCGCGACCGTGTTGCTCAGGTCCACCAGGAAGGCGGCGATCATGACGAAGAACGTGGAGCGGAAACCGAACTCCTCGCGGATCAAGTCGGAGAGGCCTTTGCCGGTGACCACGCCCATGCGGGCACACATCTCCTCGCTGACGTAGAGGGCGATGGTCATGGGAATGAGCGACCACAAAAGCGCGTAACCAAATTGTGCGCCGGACGTGGTGTACACGGCGATGCCGCCGGCGTCGTTGTCCACGTTGGAGGTGATGATCCCTGGACCGACGACGGCCATGAAAACAGCGAGGCGCCGGCGCACCGGCCGCGTCCGGCGGCCGAAGTCCTTTGCGCGGCCGGCCAGCCGCGAGAAGGTGTCCGTCAATGTGATCCAGGTGTTCATGGCGATGCTAAAAACTTAGAGTGTAGCGTTTAGGGTGTAGCGTTTACAGCTTCGCGCGCATGCGGCTGACTACGTCGTCCACCGTGATCGCGCCCAACGGCACATTCAGGTCGTTGACCACGGCGAGGCTGCGCAAATTGTATTTGTCGAACATCTCGAACACTTCCTTGTCGCTGGCATCGGTCTTGACCGATACGAGAGGTTCAAACGCCAGCTCGGCCATGCGCTGCTCGCCATCGGCCAGAATCAGGCGCGCGACCGGCACGGTGCCGGCGAGCGCGGCATCGCGGTTGATTAGGACCACGTTGTCGAGCTGTTCGAGCGAGACGTCGTGGAAGCGGATGTAGTCGACGACCTCGCCGCGCGTGGCGTCCTCGCCGACGACGACGATTTCGGTGTTCATCATTCCGCCGGCGGTGTTTTCGTCGAAGCGCATCAGCTCCTTCACTTCGTCCGCTTCGCGGTGCTCCATTTCCTCGAGAACTTCCTTCGACTTCGCGGGCTCGAGGCTCTGGATCAGGTCGGCGGCTTCGTCCGGATTCATTTCCTCGATGATGTCGGCGGCCCGCTCGGGATCGAGCTTTTCGACGACCTGCGTCTGGAGACGCTTGTCGAGCTCCGCGATCGTTTCCGCGGCGGTCTCCTCATCGAGCGAGTTGATGATGGACTGGCGCTCGGCGGGCGAGATTTCCTCCATGATGTCGGCGAGGTCGGCCGGATGGAGTTCCGCGAGCTTGTCGCTGGACATTCGGAGCTTCACGCGCCGCAGAGGGTCGGGCTCGATCAGGTTGACGAATTCCCAGAGGATGGTGCTCCGGGGAAGTTTTTGCTGGATGCGGCGGATGCCCATCGGCGGAACGATCCCTTGGAGCAGGCGGCGAACGGCTCCGGGCAGGCCGACGTCCACCTGGGTGATCCGGAGCTCGGTGTTTGCGTTCACGCGATGGTCGGCGAGTTCGACGTCGTTGACGCGGACGACCTTGCGGCCGTTGGTGTCGATGATCTGCTGGTCGAGCAGGTCCTTCTGCACGGCGAGCCAGGATTCGTTGGGACGATACAGCTCGAGCGCCGATTCGTCGGTGGTGAGATTGAGGCGGCCCGGAGCCACGGCGGCAATCTGGTCGTAGCGCGCGACGATCGGGCGGTATTGCCCGCGGCCGATCAGGAAGCGCGAGATGCGGTTCGGCTGCTCGTCGGGGACGATGAACATCTCCTTGACGCGACCGACAAAATTGCCGAAGGAATCGTAGGTTTCGGCGCCGAGGATTTCGGTTGCGTGGACCATGTGATGCTCCTTCTTAGTGTTTCCAAACTCGCGAGAAGCTATCGCCAACCCTTCGTCACGTTGTTCCTCAGGGTGGCGACTGATCTCCCAAGCGCCACTTACCGTGGCCTTGGGAGCCCTGTTATTCGGATTGCCAAAAAAAAAGCCCGGAACCGGCAATGCAACCCGGCCACGGGCAGACGGAAAACAACCGTCGGCTCAGCTCAGGCCGGGCCTGGCCTCCCTGTTCCCATACACCCAATCGGCGCGCGAGCGGAGCGCTCCAGGTACAACCCGGGAACAGCGATCGAAAACGAGCGCGAAAGTAGCCGACTGCTGCCGGGCGGTGGCTGCTTGCCCGGCGCGGCGACTACCGTCAGGCTCCGAATTGGGCGAACGCAAATCCATGCGATGCGTTACTCCCCGTTCGACTAGTAAAGGCAGACGGAAAGTTTGTCAAGCGAAGAGTGACTGATTTGCGGATTTTTCACGCGAGAAGAGCATATTTCTCGGAATTCTGCCGCGGCGGCGGCATTCGGCGGCGTAGAGGTCCCAATACGTGGCGCGAATGTAGTCGCGCGGCGAGAATCCGATGGCGCGAGCGACGCGATCGATGGCTTCGGGCCGGCCCTCGATCTCGAGAAAAACGCCCACAGGCGTTTCATCCAAGTCCAGATGCAGGCCGGGCAGGCGGAAAGTGGTGCGCAATTTCTCGTAGAGGAACTCCGGGCGGAACCCCAGTGAGCGAAGTTTGGCCGGCCAGCCCCGCGCTGATCGCACGACCAGTTCCCTTTCGAGCTTTTCTTTGTAGCGCGATCGGCCGGAATCCCGGGCCGGACTTTTCGAGGTGATCACCACCCGCGGAAGTCCGCCCGGAGTGAGCGTCGAGGGAGCCGGAGTCTCGAGGCGAACTCGCAGAAGGCGTCCCCGGCTGCGAAGATCGGAATCGGGAGTGTCGTAGAGCACGTTGCGTTCGAGCACGCGGCCGTGGCAGCGGGCCCGCAGGCGGCCGAGCTTGCGGATCAATGCGGCAAGATCGGGGACGCGGAGCTTGATTTCGGTTTCGCGGACGGTCGGGCGGCGCGCGGGCATGGCTCAGTATAGCTTGGGGGCGCGGACCCGAATGCGCTGGCGTTAAGACGGAGGCGTTGTCATTTGTGCGCGCGCCAAGTTACAAAGTTCCAGCTAAACACAGAGAACACTGAGAAGGCACAGAGTACACAGAGACCCCATGAGGAAGAATCTTGCTAAGCCGTGGGCGAGCCAGCATAATCGCTTCACTGCCGGGAGATCGCGCGCGTTTATGACGGAACCCACCACACCGTTGATGCAGCAGTATCACGCCGTGAAGAAACAGCATCCGACGGCGTTGCTGCTTTTCCGCCTAGGTGATTTCTACGAGCTGTTTTACGACGATGCGGTCCTCGCCTCGCGCATCCTGCAGATCACGCTCACGGCGCGAAACAAGGAAAAGGGCGAGCCGGTCCCCATGTGCGGCGTTCCCTACCATGCCGCTGAGAACTACATAGCGAGGCTGATTCGCGCGGGACACAAAGTGGCCATCTGCGAACAGATGGAGGAGCCTGGACCGGGAAAAAAACTGGTGCGGCGCGAGGTGATTCGAGTGCTGACGCCGGGGACGGCGATGGGCACGTCGCTGGTGGACCCCAAGGAAAACAATTTCCTCGCGGCGGTGGCGCGCAGCGCCGTAGCGAGCGCCGCTGCAGTTGGAAGCGCGCGGGCGGCGAGCCGCCAGACGGAAACGCGGATCGGGCTCGCGTATGTGGACCTCTCGACCGGTGAATTCCGGGCGACGGAGTTTGGGGGCGACAAAGCCGAAGCGCGGCTGCGCGACGAACTCGAGATCCTGCGCCCCCGGGAAATATTGCTGGCGCGACCGACCACGCTTTTTCCGGACGAGCGACGCTCGAATCCCACGCTTTTTGAGTCCCAGGGTAAGACCGTCGAAACGCGTCTCGATGACTGGGTTTTTGAGAGCAACTACGCGACGCGGCAGCTCGAATCGCACTTTCGCGTGGTAGCGCTCGAGGGATTCGGGCTGGTGGGGCATCCGCAGGCGACGGCGGCGGCGGGAGCGATCGTTCACTATCTCCGCGAGACATCCGCCATCGTAGCGCGGAAGCCGGAGGACGCCGCAAAGATCCCCAGCCTGCGTCCCGCCGGCACGGGCCTGGAACACCTGAACCGCATCGCATTCTACGAACAGCAGAACGCCATGATCCTCGACCAGATCACGGCGCGGAATCTGGAGCTGGTCGAGCCGGCGCCAGGAGACGACGCGTCCGCAACTCTGGTCAGCGCGATTGACGAGACGGCGACCGGGATGGGCGCGCGCCTGCTGCGATCCTGGATCTTGCGGCCGGAAATTTCGCTCGGTGAGATCGAAGAGCGGCTCGATGCCGTGGCCAAACTGAAATCGCGCACGATCGTGCGCGAGGAGCTTCACAAGGAGCTTGAAGGAATCCTCGATCTGGAGCGATTGATGAGCCGCGTCACGCTCGGTGTGGCGACGCCGCGAGACTTGATCGCGCTACTGGCATCGCTCGACAAGATCCCGAGCGTTCGGGGATTACTTCAGGGAGAAGACGCATTAGAGCAACCAAGGGACACGGCTGAGACGGCTGTTCCAAGGCGGACGACCAGCCAAGGCAGGCTGTGCGCGCTCCGCGAGGAAATGGATGAGCTCGCGGACGTCCGCGACATCATCGCGCGAGGGATTGCCGACGACCCTCCGGCCATGCCGAACGATCCGGGCGTGATTCGCCGCGGATTTCACGCCGAGCTCGACGAGCTGCGCGACATCCTGAAGCTGGGCCGCCAGACGATCGCGGCGATGGAAGAGCGCGAGCGAAAGCGAACGGGCATCGCGTCGCTCAAGATCCGCTACAACCAAGTGTTCGGCTATTACATTGAGGTATCGAAGCCGAATCTTCCGCTGGTACCAGCCGACTACGACCGCAAGCAGACTCTGGTCAACGCCGAGCGGTTCACCTCGAGCGAGCTTGCCGGATATGAACGCAAGGTGCTCTCCGCCGAGGAGCGCGTGCTCGAAATCGAACGGCGACTTTACGGCGAAATCCGCGAATCCATCGCGCGCGAGGCAGGCCGCCTGCGGCGCTCCGCCGCCGCAATCGCGCAGCTCGACGTGCTGGTGAATTTCGCGCGCATCGCGGCGGCGCGCCACTATTCGCGCCCGGAGTTCACGGAGGAGCAGGTCGCGCGGAAGGGCACGCGCGGCGTGCTGATGGTGGCCGGAGGACGGCATCCGGTGATCGAAAAATTGCTCGAGGAGCGCGGGGAGCGCTTCGTGCCGAACGATCTGTATCTCGGCGAGGAATCGCCGTTCCTGCTGCTTATCACCGGGCCGAATATGGGCGGAAAGTCCACTTACCTGCGGCAAACGGCGCTGATTTCGATTCTGGCGCAGATGGGATCGTTCGTGCCCGCGGTGCAGGCGAAACTGCCGCTGCTCGACCGCATTTTCACGCGCATCGGCGCTTCGGACAATTTGGCGCGCGGGCGTTCCACGTTCCTGGTGGAGATGAGCGAAGTGGCGGCGATACTGAACACGGCCACTCCGGCGAGCCTGGTGCTGCTCGACGAGGTGGGGCGCGGCACGGCGACGTTCGACGGGCTTTCGATCGCGTGGGCGGTGGTCGAATCGCTGCACGCGGGTGCGCGGCCGAGGACGCTCTTTGCGACGCATTACCACGAGCTGACGGACCTCGAACAACTCCTGCCCGGAGTGAAAAACGTGCACGTATCGGTGGAGGAAGCCGGAAGCGAGATCGTGTTTCTGAGGCGCGTGGAGCCGGGGAACGCCGACAAAAGCTACGGCATTGAGGTCGCGCGACTGGCCGGGCTGCCGAACGACGTGATCGTGCGCGCCCGGGAAATATTGCGGCGGCACGAACGGAGCGAAGAGAAATTGACGCGGGAGCTTTCTCCCGGAGGGGCTCCGGGCGGATCGCCGGGCGCGGCCCCACCCGAGCCGCAGCAGGCCAGCTTTACCGCGATTGACGAACCGGTTCTCGAAGCGTTGCGCAATGCGGACTTGAATCAGCTGACGCCGCTCGAGGCGCTGAATCTTCTCGCGGCGCTGCAGAAACAATTGCAGTGAGGCGTGCGATATGACGGACCGCGCGATGAGAGTCCTCGGGATGATGTCCGGGACGTCGGCGGATGGAATTGACACCGCACTGGTGCGCATTTCCGGCGCGCCGCCCGGCCTTTCGGCTCAACTCGAGGGCCATTTTCACGTTCCCTTCCCTCCCTATCTGCGCGGGCGAATCCTGCGCCTCTCCAACGGAGCGGAAACCACCACGGCGGAAATCAGCGAGCTGAATTTTCTGCTCGGCGAGGAGCTCGGGCGCGCGGCCATCGCGGCGTGCAAGAAATGGCGCGTGCCGGTGAAGGACGTGTCGCTGATCGGCTCGCACGGGCAGACGGTTTTTCACATGGGCGCGGCGGCACATTTTCAGGGAAAAGTGCGGAGGGCGTCCACCCTGCAGCTCGGGGACATCAGTCTGATTGCCCAGCGAACAGGGATTCCGACTGTCGGAGATTTTCGTCCGGCGGACATGGCGGCCGGCGGGCAGGGAGCGCCGCTGATTCCGTTTGCCGATTATCTGCTCTATGGAGACTCGCTGCGCGGCCGCGTGGCGCTGAATATCGGCGGGATTGCCAACGTCACTGTGATTCCCGCTCACGCGCAGCCGAGCGACGTGTTCGCGTTCGATACCGGGCCGGGAAACATGATCGTAGATGCGCTGGTCGAGTGGAGCACGCACGGCCGCGCCGAGTTTGACCGGGACGCACGAATCGCGTTGAGCGGGCGGACGATTTCCGAGTTGCTTGTTCGATTGATGCGCGAGCCGTACCTGCGGGAAAAACCGCCCAAGTCTGCGGGGCGCGAACAGTTCGGGCTGGCATTTGCGCAGGGCCTTGTGGCGTGGGGCAAGCGGCACCACGCCGGCCCCGCGGACCTGGTGCGCACGGCCACGATCTTTACGTCCATGTCCATCGCCGACGCGTTCCGCAGATTCATCCTGCCGCGCGCGCATGTGGAGGAGCTGATCGTCGCCGGAGGAGGCGCGCAAAACCCGTTGATGATGGCTCAGCTCGCGGCTTCGTTGCCGGGCATCGAGGTGGTGCCGGCGAGCCGGTTCGGCGTGCCGCCGGAAGCCAAGGAGGCGTTCGGATTTGCTCTGCTGGCTTACGAAACCTACCACGGCCGGCCCGGCAATCTACCGTCGGCGACCGGCGCCAAGCATCCGGTGGTTCTCGGCAAGATCGCGCAGGCCGGAAAAAGCCAGCCTCGGGGGAATCGTTGATCTTCGCGGCGCCAAAAAGTGTGCATGGGAGATTCAAAATCGCAATTTCAGCGGCTGAACGGACCGCGGGAAAAGGGAATGAAAAGGAATGAAAAGATCCCACTTGTTTCCGCAAGCCGTGAAGGTGGGTCGAGTGGGTCGAGCGCAAATGTGTCGCACCTACGGCGCTTCCAATGGGGACGGCTTGATTTCCCAATCCTTACGGATTGGGCTAACTTCTGCCGCGCCTACGGCGCTCGGAACATTGTGCTTCGACAAATGAAGGGATCGCTCACTGCGTCTTGTCCCGTGCACTGTAAGACCACGACCCGCAAGGAATCTGGGGCTTTTAGGCGGACGCTAGAGCCGTCCGAGCGCTGGCGAAGGATGGCGTTTGCGTGCGCGCTGTTGGTCGTGGCGTTTCTTTCCGGGTGCGGGAAAGCGCGGGACGCGAAGGATGCGGACACGGTCAATTTCCTGATCGAGTCCATGCCCATCAACCTTGATCCGCGCATCGGCACGGACGCGCAATCCGAGCATCTCCACGCGCTAATCTTTGACAGCCTGGTGGCGCGGGACGCGCAGATGAACGTCGTGCCGGACCTCGCGACGACGTGGGAAACGCCCGACCCGCTGACGTACGTGTTTCATCTGCGGCGCGGCGTGAAATTCCACGACGGGCGGGCGCTCACGTCCGCCGACGTGAAGTTCACTTTTGATTCCATCCTTTCCGGCGCGGTGGTGTCGCCCAAGCGCGGAACTTTTCCAATGGTCGAATCCGTCGAGGCGCCGGACGAATACACGGTGGTTTTTCACCTGCGTGAGCCATTTTCATCATTTCTGTGGAACCTGACGCGGCCGGGGATTGGAATCGTGCCGGCCGGATCCGGTAAGGAAGAAGCCCGCAACCCGGTCGGCACGGGGCCGTTTCGCGTGGTGAGCGTGGCCCAGGACGAAGAAATTGTGCTCGAGCAGAATCCGGATTACTTCGGCGGCGCGCCGAAAATCGAGCGCGTGCGATTCCGGATCGTGCCGGAGGCGATCGTCCGCGCTTTGGAACTGCGCAAGGGCAGCGCGGACATCGGAGGCGTGAATTCGCTGACGCCGGACATGGTGCTGGCGCTGACGAAGACGCCGGAGCTCATTGCGGAGGAGCAGCCGGGCACGCAGTTTGCCTACATCGCGCTAAATTTCGACGATCCCATTCTGGCGCACCGCGAAGTGCGGCAGGCGCTGGCCTATGCCACGGACCGCGCGACGCTGATTCGGTATCTCCTGCGAGGGCAGGCGCGGCCGGCATCGAGCCTGCTGCCGCCGAACCATTGGGCCTACGAGCCGAGCGTGCGGCGTTACGACTACGACCCGGCGCAGGCGGAGAAATTGCTCGACGCGGCGGGCTACGCGCGCGGCGCGGACGGAGTGCGCATCCATCTCACGCTGAAAACTTCGACCGAGGAGTCGACGCGACTGCTTGGCCAGGCGCTTGTAGATCAATGGAGCAAGGTCGGAGTGGCGCTGCAACTGAGGCCGCTCGAAAACGCGACGTTTCAATCGGACATCGGACGAGGGAGTTTCCAGCTCTACACGCTGCGCTGGATTGGCGCCAACAACGACCCGGACATTTTCCGCTACGTGTTCAGCTCGAAACGGATGCCGCCCGACGGCGCAAACCGCGGGCACTATCGCAATCCCACGCTCGACGCACTGATCGACCAGCAGCGCGTGGAAGTGGACACGGAGAAACGGAAGGCGATCCTGTCACAGATACAGAAGACCGTTGCGGAAGACGAACCGTATATCGACTTGTGGTACGTGGACAACGTCTGCGTGCATCGCGCCCGAGTGACCGGAATCGCGATTCAGCCAGATGGGGGCTATGACTTCCTGGACTCGGCGGAATTGAAATAGCGGCTGGGACTCAGCGGCGGAAAGTTAAGCGTCGCCGCTCTGCGTCGTCTTCAGCGCCTGCAATATTGGCGTGGTCGCGAACGTGGTCACCAGCGCCATCAGCACGAACATGGCGAAGAGCGTTGGCGACAACACACCGAGATCCAATCCCACATTCAGCACGATCAGCTCCATCAAACCGCGGGTGTTCATCAGTAAGCCGAGCGACGCGGCTTCCCGGCCGCCCAATCCCGTGAGGCGTCCGGCAACGTAGCTGCCTCCGAATTTTCCCGCCGAGGCGACGAGAATGATTGCGCCGCACGCAATCCAATCCCGAAAGCCGTGCACGAGATTGATTTCGGTGCGCAGGCCGGTATACACAAAGAATACCGGCAGAAGAAATGCGACGACGGCGTCTTCGAGCTTGGTCTTGATTTCCTGGGCCAGCGCGGAATCATGCGGGATGACGACGCCGAGCAGAAAAGCGCCGAAGAGTGCGTGAATCCCTATTCGCTGCGTAGCCAAAGCAGAAAGCAGCAACGCGGCACAGACGGTCGCCATCGTGCTCTGCGAGGAAGAAGAGCTCGCCGATTCCCTTCGAACGAACCACAGCGCGGCCGGCCGGACGAGCGTAAGCATCAGAATGATGAAAGCAGCGGTCAGGCCAACAGTTAGAAAAATCCGCCCGGGCTGCGCTCTGGCTACTCCGACAACGAACGCAAGCAAACACCAGGCGGTGACGTCGTCAACCGCCGCACATGCCAGCGCAATCGAGCCGATGCGGCTCTCGTGCATCCTACGGTCCGTGAGAATGCGCGCGAGCACCGGGAATGCGGTCACGGACATGGAAACGCCGATGAAGAGCGCGAATTCCGCGAACGAAACTCCGCGAGAGGAAAAGGAAGGGTAGAGCCACAGCGCCAGGGCCGCGCCGCACAGGAAGGGCGCGACGATGCTTGCGTGAGAAATGGCTACGGCTGCGCGGGTGCGGTTTCGCAGCAGCCCGAGGTCCAACTGCACGCCGACCAAAAACATGAAAAGAATGACGCCAATCTGTGAAACGACCGACAGGAAAGGCGAAACAAGAGTTGGAAACAAGTGAGCGGACAGAGCCGGCGCCACGCGGCCGAGCAACGACGGCCCCAGCAATATTCCCGCGACCATTTCACCGATCACGGCCGGTTGCTTCATTCGGCGGAACAACGCTCCACAAATTCGCGCCGCCAGGACGATGACCACCAGCGCGATCAGGGCGTGCACCAACAAATTGTCCGATTCAGGAACGGCGGATCCGGATTGCGCCGGCTGTCCCGATGCAATTGGCGCAATGAGCGACCGGCCGAAATGTCGAATCACGAAAAACGCGCCGATACCGGCGCCCAATAGTCCGGCATAGACCAGCGCGGTTCGCGTTTTCGGCGCCATAAACCTAAGTCGACTCCCCACGTTCCTGCTTCTCACGCGCCAGATGTTCTGCGACGCGTTTCTTTTGCTCTACCGTGTATTCCTGCCGGCCACGATTCCAATACAAGAGCCGCAGCGCGACAAGCATCATCGTCAGCCCGATGTAGGTCGGCGCGACCATCCACCAGCCGGCGCGCTGATCCCACCAGACCAAGACAATCCCGGTCAGCACCAGGAGCACGGCGGCCACGTTCCGCTTCCGGACCGACGACAAGCTAAATTCGTCCCTGGGAGCATTCCGGGGATGCACGACAACCATCAAAGGCGGCCGCGCCTTACCGAAACGATCGAAAATCTCGCAGCATAGGTCCGGATGTTGTTGCACCTTTGCTTCGCAAAACTGGCGGGCATCCTCGATGCTGTCGAACAGAAGAAAGGTGCTGTCGCGAAACCGCGCGAAAGGAGCGCCTTCCGATGAAAGCGGAGCCTCCGATCCCCAGCGACGAAAAAATACGGCGCATTGGGACGGCGTGAGGAGGGCGTTCCACTCGGGTGGCTGACGGGAGTCGTCGTATACCTTTATTTCGCGCATTCGTATACGCTGGCTAGGCCGACCGAAACGGAATCGAAGCGGCTCCGGCGGCGCCGGCTGCGTAAACCACTAGCTGAAGACTTTCTCGATTGCGGAATTGGGAATCGCGCCTTCGCGTGCGATCGACCAACTGTCGCCGTCAATGCGCACGATGGTCGAAGCAAGAGTGCCGCCGGTGTCGCCCGCGTCTAGGATCAGCGGGACGCGGTCGCCCAGCTGCTCGACGATTTGGCCCGGATTGGTGCACGAAGGATGGCTTGAAAGATTCGCGCTCGTGCCGGTGACGGGCCCATCAGCAGCTTGAATGAGCGCGGTGGCAATTCGCGAATCCGCCCAGCGCAGAGCCACGCGGCCGGTGTTGCCGGTGACTTTGAGCGGGAGCCGGTGCGTGGCCTCGACAACCAGGGTCAGCGCGCCGGGCCAGAATTTGTGCGCCAGGGTCAGAAAAGCGTCGGGCACGTCGCGTACGAGCGTGACGGCTTGTTCGATGGAATTGACCAGGATCGGAAGCGCGCGCGTTTCGGGGCGGCCCTTCAACAGAAACACCCGCTCGACGGCGTAAAGATTGAACGGATCGGCGGATAGGGAGTAGAAGGTGTCGGTCGGAATGGCGATGACGCGGCCGCGCCGAATGAAACTGGCGGCGTATTCAATGACGTGCGACTCGGGCGCTTCCGGAGAGATCTTGAGGATTTCGGAGGACAATGTTCGTATCGGCGCGCAACGCCGTGACCCGAATGCAAAGTAGCATAGCCGCCGCAGAGGATGCAAGACTCACGACTGCAATATGTTGCGCACGGGCAATCGAGCGGTTACGAGGGCGGACACTTAACCGCGGCTTAGTCTGACGGTTGCAGCACGTCCGGGCAAGCCCGGACGGCAAACAGCGGCGGCAAGCCGCCGCACTCCACAAAAGGCCGGAAGGCGCGTTTGCCAGCGTCGATGCAACTGGATTAGCCTAGGGGCGGGCGCGAAAATGGCGGACGTGATCACGAGTCGCGACAACAAATGGCTGAAGCAGTTTCGCGCCGCGCTGCGCGGAACCGGTCCGCGCGATGGCGAGCCGATCGGGGTCGAGGGCCCGAAGATGGTGGAGGAGGCGTTGCGCTCGGGGCTGGAAGCGGAAGCGCTGCTGGTGAGCGAGGCCGGGGAGCGCGAAGCCGGACGAATCCTGGACGCGGCGAGCGCGAGCGAAATGGGGATCCCGCGATCGCGAGTGCTGCGCACGACGAACAAGCTGTTCGACGGCGTGGCCGGCACGGATACTCCGCAGGGAGTCGCGGCGCTTTTTCGGCAGCGCGCATGGGGATTCGACGACATCCTGCGCGGGCCGGGCGCGATGCGCGAGCGTTCTCCGCTCGTAATCGTGCTGGCGGCGGTGCAAGATCCCGGAAACGTGGGCACGATACTGCGTTCGGCGGAAGCATTCGGCGCGACCGGCGCCGTAGCGGCGCGAGGCACGGCGGACCCATGGTCGCCGAAGGCGTTGCGGGCGTCGGCGGGTTCGGCGCTGCGTCTGCCCGTGCTGCGCGGCATGGCGATTCCGATGCTGCTCGCGCAGTTGAAGATGGCCGGAGTGAAAATCTACGCGGCAATTTCCGCGCCGGTCGATCACGCGACCAAAGCGGATCTGCGCGAGCCCGCGGCAATATTTGTGGGCAACGAAAGCAGCGGCGTTCCGGCCGAAGTCGAACGCGCTGCCGACGCACTAATCTCGATCCCCATGGCGGCGGAGGTTGAATCGCTCAACGCCGGGGTGGCGGCGTCGCTGGTGCTGTACGAGGCGGCGAGGCAACGGAATTCAGCAGTGAGGGGTGAGGAATAACGGACCATGGGACTTTTTCGCGCGATCGAGCCGGAAGAAGCACCGCAAGCGGGACGACCGCTCGCCGACAGGATGCGTCCGCAGAAGCTCGACGAATTCATCGGGCAGGAAGACCTGCTGGGGCCCGGCAAGCCGCTGCGCACGCAGATCGAGCGGGACGAGCTCGGCTCGATGCTTCTCTGGGGCCCGCCCGGATGCGGGAAGACGACTCTCGCACGCATCATCGCGCGGCGCACCAAGAGCGAGTTCATTCCCTTCAGCGCGGTGCTGGCCGGCATCAAGGAAATCAAGGAAGTGATGTCCAGGGCCGAGGGCGCGCGGCGCTATGGCCGCCGGACGATCGTGTTCGTGGACGAGATGCACCGCTTCAATCGCGCGCAGCAGGACGCGTTCCTGCCGCACGTGGAGGCCGGGAATATCCTGCTGATCGGTGCGACCACGGAGAATCCTTCGTTCGAGGTGATTGCGCCGCTGCTTTCGCGGATGAAGGTGTACGTGCTGCGGGCGCTGGCCGAGGGGCAGATTGTCGCGCTGCTGCGGCGTGCGATCGAAGATCCGGAGCGCGGCATGGGAACGCAGCAGGTCGAAGCGAGCGATAAGCTGCTCGGGCGCATCGCCATCCTCGCGAACGGCGACGCGCGCGCGGCGTACAACACCCTGGAAGCGCTAGTGCTGGGGACCGAGCCGGGCGCGGACGGCCGGCGGGCGCTGTCGGAGGCGCGACTCGAGGACGTGCTGCAACGGAAGCTTCTACCGTACGACAAATCCGGCGAAGAACACTACAACCTGATCTCGGCGCTGCACAAATCGGTGCGGAATTCCGATCCGGACGCGGCGCTCTACTGGCTGGCGCGCATGCTCGAATCCGGTGAAGACCCGCTCTACCTCGCTCGACGCATGGTGCGGATGGCGAGCGAGGATGTCGGCCTCGCCGAGCCGGGAGCGCTGGCCGTGACGATCGCGGCAAAGGAAGCGTTCGATTTTATCGGCCCGCCGGAGGGCAATTTGGCGCTCGCCCAGGCCGCCGTTTACCTTTCGCTCGCGCCGAAATCGAACGCGCTCTACACCGGCTACGGGGCGGTTCATAAAGATTTGCAAAACACGATCGCGGAACCCGTGCCGCTGCATCTAAGAAATGCGGTAACAGGACTGATGGGCAACCTGGGGTACGGAAAAGATTATCAGTATGCGCACGACGCGGAGGAAAAAGTGACGGACATGACGTGCCTGCCGGAAAGCCTGGCGGGCCACACCTACTACAAGCCCACCGACCAGGGATTCGAGGCGCGAATCCGCCAGAGGCTTGAGGAAATCCGGCGGATCAAGGCGAAGGGGCGCGGGACGAGGGGCGAGGGGTGAGGGGTGAGGGAGAACCTAGCAAGTGTCACATCGTTTTGGAAAACGTCGCGGATTGCAGTAAGGCTCGCGGCGATGGCGTTGGGCGCGATCTTTCTGACGGGTCCGGCGCCGCTGTTCGCGCAGGACAATCCGAAGTACATCATCGACGAGGATTGTCAGGCGTTTGATATCGCACCGAACAATTCGATCGTGTACGCGGTGCCGCGCATCAAAGGCGTCAAGCGGTTGATTATCGAGCGAGACGACATATATGTTGCCTCAGGTCCCGGCAGGTCGCGAAAAATCGTCGAAGCCGACAAGTTCATGCCCTTCCCTCCTCCGGCCGGCTACGTCGTCAATTCGCTGGCGTGGTCACCGGACGGCCAGCGCATCGCCGTCAATATGACGCTGCAGGAGCCGCCTCCCGGTTGGGACGCCAAAAACGAAAAGAAGAAGGGCGAGCTGGACGAGTCGGAAGTCGAGCCACCGCTCACGGGAATCGGCGGGGGCAGGGCCATCGCCCTGCTGGATGCGGAAGGCCACGAAATTAAAGTGGCCGGCTCGAAAACCCGGTTCATTGAAGGCGCTGGGGGCGGCACGTGGCTGGCGGATGGCAAATCGGTCGTGTACTTGACCGGCGGCGGACCTTACACGATCACGCGTGTGAATCCATCGGACGGACAAACGACGGCGCTCTTCGGCGGGCACACGTTCAATATGGTCATTTGGGACGCCAAGAGAAACCGGGCGTTCGCCGTGGGAGACAATCTGAGCATTCACGGGCGACTGACGCTCGTGCAGCTCGATCTGCTGCACGAGACCGTCACCGAGGTTACGCAGCTTGAAAATTACCAAACCGGGCTGAGCTTGTCTCCTTCGGGCACGAAGGTCGGCTATTTCGAGGATGGCGACTGGGTTGACGTGGTCGATATCGTGCATCCGTCGGCGCCGCTCCGCCTGCGCGTAGGATTCGGGCGCTTCGGCTGGAGCCGCGACGAGCGGCGCATCCTGCTAAAGCGCGGAGCGGACGACCGGTCGAATATTCTCCTGTGGGTGGGGTTGTACGATGGGACGTTCGCTTCCATCCTGCACGATTTGCAGTTTCGCGACTTTCAAATCTCGCCCGATGGGCAAACAATTGCAGTGACGATTCCCGGGAAGCGGGTGCTAAAGGTTTATCCATTGCAATGAGACAGCTCCCCCAAGGATCAGCGACTGAGCGAGCTGGAACGTGACTTCAGACCGCTACTAGTCAGTTGTCTACAGTCTTGCGCGAGTGGAAGGTGGGGACTCTTTGGTCAGAACGACACGCCGGAAGCGCGGCGATTTCTCAATTGGCCCGAAGTTGAGCAACTGAAGGAAATGGCGACCGAGATCCGGGAACTGCGCGGAGAATTTGGCCAACCGAATGAGCTCGTGGAGCGATTCAGTTATTACTGTTCGCTCAGAAGCCCGAATGATCTGGGGGAGCCCAAACTCGCCCGTGCATTTCTCGACGAGTTGGGGCTGACTGAGTAGCGAACGGTCGGTACGCCGCCTAAACCCCAGTTTGGCGACTCCTAGTGTAAACGGAACCGCTTGATGTGTTCCTTCAGGATGCAGGCGTTCATGATGACGAACAGGCCGGAGCTGCGGGCGCGCTCGGCAGCTTGGGCATTGATCACGCCCTCCTGCATCCACACGCCGCGGGCGCCGATGCGGATCGCGGATTCAACGATCTCGGGAACAAATTCCGAGCGGCGAAAAACATCCACGATGTCCACGTGCTCGGGGATGTCCTCCAGTCGCGCGTAAGACTTCTCTCCCAGAACTTCCGTCTCGTTGGGATTCACCGGAATCACGCGGTAGCCGGCGGATTGAAGGTATGCGGCCACGCCAAAACTCGGCCGGTACCCGCGGCCGGATAGGCCGACGACGGCGATGGTGGAGCTGGCCTTGAGAATTTCACTGGCAGGGTCGCCGGCGACAGCCGCCGACGGATAACTAGCGCCTGGATGGGAGTCCTCTGAGAGCTTGCTCATCCGAGTCCTTTCAAGTGCGTTTCGATTTTGGGCGCGGCGACCGCCGCGTGCCTGCGAACATACCGGGCGCAGATACCCCGGACGCGAAGGCCGAAATCGCACACACACGGAACCAGCGCGCCGCACCGGCGCGTTAGCCCGAAATCGTCCTTCTGAACGGCCTTGGGAAAATCCCCCCTGAGATGCATACATCATACCCAATTCCTGCTAAAAGAAAAGCGCGGTTAGTTCGAGGACTTGCGGGGAAATCGCCGTGGTCTGCGCTCGGGACGCTTGCGTGCCGCCGGTTTTCGTACTGCGGCGATCTCGTCCAGTTTGTGCTTGAGGGCGACGAGCTCCGCCGGCGATAGCGGGCGGTGGTGTCCAGCGACCAGCTTATCGAGCTCGAGATTCGCGATCCGCGTGCGCTTCATTTTCTCGACCGGATGGCCCGTCTGAAAGAGTTTGTTGCGCAGAGCGTCCCGGCGCGCGTCCGAAAGCGTGATTTCGTACCAGGGCGCATCCTTGCCGCGAATCCGCGAGATGCGCGCACCGGTTGTCCGCGCGAGCGTTTCAATTTCGGCGAAGGTCAGAAGCGTCTTGAGCTTCAACTGATACGTTTGCGGCAGATGGTGCGCCTGCAGGATGCGGTTCGCCAGATCGCCGTCGTTGGTGAGGAACACCAGCCCCGAGGAGTGATACTCGAGCCGCCCCACGGGAAAGACCCGCTCGGGGATTCCGTGCAGCAGATCGCGCAGCGAGGGGCGGCCTTCGGGATCGCTCAGCGTCGAAACGAACTCGGGCGGCTTGTGCAGCATCAAATAGACGCGCTCCGTCTCCGGCCGCAGCAGCTTGCCGGCGACTTTGATGTGGTCGCGCGATTCGTCGGCCTTGGTGCCGAGTCCGGTGACCACCCGCCCGTTCACGGTAACCAGGCCCGAAGAGATAATCTCTTCGGCGCGGCGGCGCGACGCGATCCCCGCGCGCGCGATGATTTTTTGCAGGCGTTCTTCCATGGCGTTTGCGGCGTCCAAGCCGCAGCACATACAGCTTAACGGAAATGGCGCGGATGGCGAAGGGCTATGGCTATCGCAGGGCTATCGCTAGGGCTGCTGGCAGTGGCACAGTTTCCAGAGGTAATCGAAAAACGCCCGGGCGCTGGAGTCGACGGGCACTTCGCCCGAATAGGCGGACGCGCTTCCCCCCAAGTCAATCTGCGCGCGAGTGCCGCCGGGCTTCCTGAGCGTGAGCACGAAATTCGGCCTGTCGCTAAAAGTGATGTCGTTGGTCACCAGGGTTCCGGCGTCGCAGTGGTAGTGCCGGCCAAAAAGATCGCCGAAAAGAGCCTGAGCTCCCAGATCAAGGCTAAGGTCACCGTGGTAGGTCACGCTGTCGCCAGTCCAATCGAGCGTGCCTGACGCGCCAGTGGATGCGCGGAAGGTGATGTGCGTCGGCGGCGGAGCGGCGACCGCGGCAGACGGAGCGGGCGCCGGATTCGGTGGCGGTGGCGCGGGCGCGCCGGCCGCGACAGGCATGCTGCCAAACTCGTGCGGATGCGCCGGGACGTCCACGGAACCAACGGCGCCGGAGGGCACGTCCAAGACCGCGAAGCGCAGCCTGCGATTCTCCGGTTTCGCGTCGTAGTCGAAAATGTTGCGAATTCCCGTGGACTTCCAGCCCTGATAGACCGCCTCGGGCACCGGCCGCGAAAGGTCACGGGGATAAATCTGAAACGAATCGCCATTCGGAGTGTATTCGCAGATCGCCATTTGAAGATTCAGTTGCCGCGACGCGCCGCCCGGCACGAGGGTCAGCGAGTTCGGCGAAATCGTCAGCAAGTATCGGGCTTCGCCCCCGTCGCCTGGACCTTGTTGTTTTGGCGTGATCGATTCCGCCGTCAGGGAAACCGCCGTTGAGGACAACGGGGCGACACAAACTTGCTGGAGGATTTTCTCCGGTGTCTGCCGGGCGAGCGCGCCCGGTTCGGTGGCGAAATAACCCGTTCGGTACCGCAATTTGATCCCGTGCTGGTTGGACTTCACGGTAATCTTGTGAAATTTACCGTCCCATTTAACATTCTCGGGATAGTAGGCGAGTTCGTAGTAGGCCGAACTGTCGTCCAGCGCGCCCTGGACGCAGCCGGAAAGATCGTTCGTGTTCACGCAGGTTTTCCCGCCGGTTTGTTCGGCAATCTGCTGCATGGTGGCCTGCGTGTCGATGCGGGTGTTGTTTTCCCGTCCGAGCTGAGCCCCGAAGCCGCCGCCCGGATTTCTGGGGTTTATTTGGGGGGTAGAGCTGGCCGAGGTGATCTGATTGGCTTCGAGGCCGCGCGCGTCCACCGGATAGACGGCGATGCGCGCGTCCGTGAGCGCCTGCGAAGCCTTTCGAATCTTGTCCGAGTAATCGGCGGTTCCCTGGAACGAGTCGGCGCCGAAATCCGAGGAGGGCGCAATCCAGTCCGGAAACGATTCCGAGAACCAGAGGAGATTCTTGCGGCCAGGATAGCCTCCGAGGAATTTTGCGATCGAGACCATCGCGTCGGTGGTTTCGTCCACGCGAATGGCCATCTGCGCTTCGAATGTAGTCTTCTCGAAATCCTCGAGGGCCTGGATGGCCGGCGTTTCGTTTCCGCCGTTTTGATCGAGCGCGACATTCGAGGGACTGTCGGCGTCGTCCTGCGCGCTTCGCTCGATGTCCGGCGACCGGAGAGTCCTATCGACGGCCGCCCGCAGCAGCGCGGGATCGGTGGTGAAGTTCTGCACCACATGCAAAGTATGGCCCAGCACGAACACGGCGATGGGCGTCGAGGCCGGAAGAGTCTTCAACAGCATCACCATGTGCTGATGAACTTCCGACTGGTTCTGGATATTCGTGTTGAGCGCGTCCATCAACATCACGGTGGGCGGCACGCGCATGCGCTCCGGCAGAAGATTCGTGTAGATATACGGCGCGGCGGGCGGAGCGATCAAGCCGCCGGGAGGAGCCGGGCTGGAATTCGCCGACGCATCAACGAAACTGAATTGGACGACCTTCTGCTGCCCGGCATGCTCTTCGTTGACTTGAAAATCCTCGGGTTTGAGGCCGCGCATCACGTTGCCGTGCGAGTCGGTGGCCACCACATCCACGGTGATCAGGCGGGTGTTGGTCTTGAGGGTGCCGGATGCGGTGGGCGCCTGCTGCGCGCTCGGAGCATTTTGCTGCGGAACAGCGACTTGGAGCGGCGGAGGAGGATTCTGTTGCGGCCCCGGAGGGGCTTGTGCCTCCGCGGCCGCAGCGAGAACCGCGATGATCGCGAAAAACTTTAGGGTGCGCATGAAACGCTCGTTAGGAGTGCTCGGAAGTGCCGGCAGCCGCGGTCCGCGCCTGCTCGGAGGATTCCGGCGCGTCGTCGGCGAGTTCACCGAGGTCGTTGGTTTCACCGGACTCGCGAATTTGGGCGGCTTCCGCCGACTCTTGTGACGCGGCGGCGGCCACTTCGGGTTCATTCGGGGCGATGCCGGAGTCCGAACCGAGCGCGGCCTGCGCGAGCTGCTCGAATTCTTTCAAGCTCGGCAGCTCGTCCAGATCGGAAAGGCCGAAACGCATCATGAACTGCTTGGACGTGCGATAGAGGATGGGCCGGCCGATCACTTCCTTGCGCCCGGCCGTGGTGATGAGGCGCTTTTCGAGCAGCGTCTTGATCACGCCGCCGACGTGCACGCCGCGAATCTCGTTGATCTCCGGCACGGTGGCTGGCTGCTTGTACGCGATCACCGCGAGCGTTTCGAGCGCGGGCATGGTGAGGCGCAGCGGCGGCTGCAGGCTCTTGATGAATTTGCGCACCACGTCATGGTGTTGCGGCTTGGTGTAGAACTTCCAGCCGCCCGCGACCTTGCGGACTTCGATTCCGCGCTCGTCGGTCTGATACGACGCGACGAGGAGATCCAGCGCCGTGCGCGCCACGGTCTTCTCGACGCCGAGCGCGTTCGCGATCTGATCGAGCGTGGCGGGCTCGTCCGCGGCGTAGATGATGGATTCGACCGCGGCTTTGATTTGCTCCGCCGCGGAAGCCGCTGTTTCCTCGGGCGAGGCGGCGCTGATTTCTTCGGGTGTGTTGGTCACAGGTACTGCTCCTCGATTTTGGACATCGCGTCGGGACCGGCAAAGACCGCGTCGAACATTTTGTGCTTGCGCAGGCCGATGTCCGAGAAAAGCTCCGACTGGACCAAAATCACGGCCTGCATGCGCACCATTTCCAGCACGGCGAGCAGCGCTACGATCATCGCATTGCGCGTCGCGCACGTCTCAAAGAAACCGATCAGCGAGACCGGATCATCGGTCGCCGTCAGGCGCTGGCGCAACAGGTCCATCATCTGCGCGATGGTGACGGTTTCGTGGTGCAGCTCGAATTTCGTGACCGTCTTGCGCCGCTCGAGCACTTCGTGGAACGTCTTGATCAGATCGACGAGCGAAACGACCATCTCGCCTTCGATCGCGTCGCCGGTGTAGAGAGCTCGGTCCGGGCGCGACCATACGTGCGCCTCGATCTGCTGCTTTTCGTAAAGAAGCTGCGCGGCGTTCTTGAATTTTTCGTGTTCGAGCAAACGATGCACCAGCTCGTCGCGCGGGTCCAACTCCTCGGGACCGGCGAGCGGGTCGGCCGGAAGCAGCATCTTCGATTTGATATGGATCAGCGTCGCGGCCATGTAGATGAAGTCGGCCGAGACGTCGATATCCAGCTGTTCGAGCTGGTGGAGGTAATTGAGGTACTGCTCGGTGACCTTGGCGATAGGAATGTCGTGGATGTCCATCTACTGCTTGCGGATCAGATCGAGCAGGAGATCGAGCGGGCCTTCGTACGCCGGCAAATTGATGCGATAGGGTGATGGTGATGCCATTCGCTAGCCTTCGCTCCTAATGTAGCAAAGAGGGCGTAGCAAGCAGCGCCCCTACGAGATCGATTTCGACGTCGCGGATGATTTTCGCACCTCGTCCCACTGGAAAATTGCATTCCGCACGCGCTTCATTGTGCGCTTCGCGGTCGCGTGGGCCTTCTTTCCGCCGGCGTCGAGGATACCCCAAACTTTTTCCGGATGCGCCTCGAATTCTTTGCGACGTGCCTGAACGGGCTCGATCCAGGTGGCCAGATTCTCGGCCATCAGTTTCTTGCAGTCCACACATCCGATCGCGGCGGTGCGGCATTCACTGTCAATTCGCGTGACCATCGCGCCCGGCGAGAAAAGTTTGTGCCAGGCGAAAACGGGACAGACTTCGGGCCGACCCGGATCGGTGCGCTTCGCGCGCTGCGGGTCCGTGATCATGTTGCGTACCTTCGCGCGGATCTCATCGGGCGGATCGCTGAGCCAGATCGCGTTGCCGTAGGACTTCGCCATGCGGCGGCCGTCGAGGCCGGGCAGTCGCGGCGTTGCCGTAAGCAGGTGGCCCGGTTCGCGTAATACATTTTCCTGTCTGAGGAAGGCCTTCGTCTTCCGATTGGCCTTGAAGAAGTTCTCGGAACCGATCTCGCCCACATACTTGCGAATCGCTGGCACCATTTTGGCGGCCTCAGAAGGTCCAATTGCATTTTCCGACGCGACACCCTTAACTGCACTTAGGAAAAGAGTGTTGTACAAGCTCAACGCAACGTCCTCGTTCTTTTCGAGTAGCATCGCCTCAATGTTTACGTGGAGGCCGAAATGAGTGTTGAACCGGCGCACTACCTCGCGGCTCAACTCGACATGCGGAACCTGATCTTCGCCGACGGGCACGAGCAGCTCCACCTTCGGCTCGCCGTACATCACAATATCGGCGGTTTGGAGGAGCGGATAGCCGAGGAAGCCGTAGGTGCCGAGGTCGCGTTCCTTCAGATTCTCGATCTGTTCCTTATACGTGGGGACGCGCTCAAGCCACGAGAGCGGCGTAATCATGGAAAGCAGCAGATGCAGCTCGGCGTGCTCCAGCACGCTCGACTGAATAAACATCGTGGATTTCGCGGGATCGAGGCCGACGGAAAGCCAGTCCATCGCCACTTGCAGAGTGTTTTCGGCAACGGAAGAGGTGTCTTCGTAATGCGTGGTCAGCGCGTGCCAATCGGCAACGAAGAAAAAACAGTCGTATTCTTCCTGGAGTTTCAGCCAATTCTGGAGAGCGCCGAAATAATGGCCTAGGTGCAGACGCCCGGTGGGCCGCATGCCGCTCAAGACTCGTTTGCGCTTCGCCACTCTAAGGTCGATCCCCCGGCGCAGAAATTGGAAAAGAGAAAATGCGAAAGCTGATGCTAGCACGTTTCGCGGGGCCGCTCGCGCAACCGCCGCGCCACGACTTTGTGTTATTTGCCCTTAATCGAAATCAGCTCCACGTCAAAGACGAGCGTCTGGTCCGGGCCGATGGCCCCGCCCGCTCCGCGCTTCCCATAGGCGAGATCGGGTGGAATGAATAGCTGCCACTTCGAGCCCACCGGCATTAGCTGCAGCGCTTCGGTCCAGCCCTTGATCACGCCGCCGACTGGAAACTCCGCTGGCTGGCCGCGTTTGTTGGAGGTGTCGAACTCCGTCCCTTTGTTGAAGGTGCCCCGGTTGTTGCACACGACGGTATCTTCCTTCGCCGGCTTCGCGCCGGTGCCGGCCGTCACGATCTTGTACTGCAAACCGCTGGGCAGCGTGACCACGCCGTCTTTGGTCTTGTTGGCTGCCAGAAACGCTTCGCCTTCCTTCATGTTCGCCTCCCCCGCCTTCTGCGCTTCTTCGTCCTGCTTTTTCGTCACTTCGGCGCGCAGATCCTTGAGCGCAGCCTCCACTTCGGCATCGGTCAAAAGCGGCGTGGCACCGGAGAGCGCGTCCTTCATCCCGTGGAGCAGGCTGGGCGAGTCCAAATCCAGGCCCTGCTTATGGAAACTGCTTCCAATGTTCAGCCCGAGGGCGTAGCTCTCTTTTTCCTTTTCCGTCGCGAGAGTCGCCGGAGCTGCGCTCTTCGCCGGGGCCGCCTGTCCGGTTTTCGCGGCAGCTACCGGCGTCTTCGCCGCCGGAGCTTCATGCGGGCTCGCGGCCGGAGCCGGTTGGCTGCCCGCCGCAGGAGATTGTTGTGCTTGGGCGCTGCCCAAAAGTATCAATCCAACCGCCAGTACGTTGACCGCCAAGATAAGAGGTCTTTGCATGGACGTATTGTCACATTGGTTTGTGAGTTGCGCAAACGCGGGATTGCCCGTCTTGTAACTTTGCGCGCCATCCACCGTTGTCATCCCGAGGGTGATTTGTGCCCGAGGGCTCTCTCATCGATGGCGCTGGCTGGCGGGGACATCACACGAAGAGGGATTCCTCGGCCAAACTGCGGCCTCGGAATGACAGACCCGTCGCGTGCACTACAGCTTCAACAATTCGCGCAGCCG
Organism: Candidatus Acidiferrales bacterium; assembly: GCA_031296075.1. Classification (GTDB taxonomy): domain Bacteria; phylum Acidobacteriota; class Terriglobia; order Acidiferrales; family UBA7541; genus Palsa-295. Next base: position 2,860 of record JARLGK010000067.1, on the reverse strand, counting down.
CTTGGTCTGCGCGCGGGAGACGGGAATTTCGCTCGCCCTCTTGTCGTTCATTTTCAACATGTAGCTCGATTTGAACCACGGCACGACTTCTCTGATGTGGTTGATGTTGATCAGATACGACCGGTGCGGGCGCCAGAAGACGGCGGGGTCGAGCGTTTCCATCAGCTCGTCAACCGTGCGGTAATTCGACACGCCTTCGGTGTCGCGCGAAAAAATGGTGATGGCGCCGTCCTGGATCGAGGCGTAGATCATGTCCTCCGCGTCAATCAGGATCATGCGCGATTGCGATTTCACGAGGAGCTTTACCGGATGCGCCTGCCGCCGCCTCGGCGCGTCCGCCCCGAGTTGGCTGACAAGCGTTTCCAGCCGCTGAACGGGCGACGTATGCGATTCGATCATTTTTTTGGCTCGCTCGAGGGCCTTCGCGACGCGCGCCTTGTCGAACGGCTTGAGGACGTAATCCACGGCGCTCACTTCAAATGCCTGGACGGCGTAGTGATCGTAGGCCGTGGCGAAAACGATTTGCGGGAGGCGCAGCTTGCGCTCCACGAGCTTCTTGATCACGCCGAAACCGTCCAGGCCCGGCATCTCCACGTCGAGGAAAACCAGGTCGGGGTCGTGTTCCTTGATCAACGCGACGGCCTCGAGGCCATTCTTGCCCTGCGCGACGATGTTGATTTCGGGAAAGCTCTTCAGCAGAAAGGCGAGCTCGTCGCGCGCCGGGCGTTCGTCGTCCACGATGATCGTGTTAATTGCCATGGATTCGCCTGCAAAAGTATAGCAAAAGCAGATGGAGTCACGGATAAACACGGATCAAATAGAGTAGCGAACATAAAAAGCTTGTCGCCCCACCGTGTGGAGAAACACAGGGTCAGGCAAGCCGGAGTGTGCGGTAGAATTGCGCGAGCGACGCCACCAAGGAGCAGCCGTGAGGAAGCGCGGTAAGGCGGGCCGGGCAAGAGTCGTCAGCAGCAAAGTACTGTTTCGGGGACGCGTGTTTACTCTGAAGCGTGATCGGGTGGTCGAACCCGGCGGCGTGGTGACGACACGCGAATTGATCGCGCACCCCGGATCGGTCGTCGTACTGCCCGTTCTCGCCGACGGGCGCATCGTGCTGATCCGGCAGTATCGCCACGCCGCGGGCCAGTATCTGTGGGAGCTGGTGGCGGGGCACAAGGAGCCTAACGAAAGCGTCGCTACCGGCGTTCACCGCGAATTGCTGGAGGAGACCGGCTACACGGCGCATCGCATTCGCAAGCTGCTGGAGATATTCCCGTCTCCCGGCCTGCTCGGCGAGCGCATGGACATATTTCTGGCCGAGGGTCTGACGAAGGGTAAGGCTCAACCCGAAGACGACGAGAGAATCACGCAGAAAATCGTTACACTGCGTGAGGCCGAGAAATGGATTCGCTTGGGCAAGATTTGCGATGCGAAATCCATCGCGGGGATTTTATACTACACGCGATTCGTGGCCGGCTGAGCGTCACGTTGACATTCGGGACCTGGAGAAGCGGCGATGGAAAATAGAGATGTCGCAAAGATCCTGCGCGAAACGGCGCAGCTGCTCGAAATTGACGGCGCGATCATCGGGCGCTACCGGAGCTACGAAAAAGTAGCCGAGTTGCTCGACGGCCTGCCGGAGCGAATCGAGGAAATCGCCACAGACGACAAGAAGCTCAAGGAACTGCCGGGCATCGGCGAAGGAATGGCCGAGCACATCCACGAAATTCTCAAGACGGGCGACTATAGCCTGCGCCAAAAACTGCTGAAGAAATATCCTCCCACGATTCTGAGTTTGCTCGACGTGCAGTCTCTGGGGCCGAAGAAGGTCGCGTTTCTTTGGAAGAAATTCAAGGTCGCCACCGTGGAGGGCTTGGAAAAGCTCGCGCGCGAAGGCAAGCTGCGCGACCTGCCCCATTTTGGCGAGAAGAGCGAACAAAATATCCTCAAGGCCGCCGAGCAGTTCAAAAACCTCGCCGGCTCGGGGCGCGTGCGCATCAACGTGGCCGACGAGGAAGCGCAAAAGCTGGTTGCCTACATCGCGAAGGCGGGTGACGCGGTTGAGTCGGTGACGCCGGCCGGTTCCCTGCGCCGCGGCCGGGAGACCATCGGCGACATTGACCTGCTGGTGACCATGCGCCCGGGCCACGACAAACAGAAGAACATTGATGCCGTGGCCGCGCAGGTCTTGAAATATCCGGAAATCGAGCAGGAGCTTGCGCACGGCGAGAACAAAGTGAGCTTCATTCTCAGCGGCGGCCTGCAAGTGGATGTCCGGCTGCTCGAGAAGAAAAGCTTCGGCGCGGCTCTGCTCTATTTCACCGGATCGAAGGCGCACAACGTCGCGCTCCGCGGTCGCGCCAACGAAATGGGCTGGACGCTCAACGAGTATGCCCTGACCACGCTGAAGGGCGGCAAAGTCGTCGCCAGCAAGACCGAAGAGGAAATCTATTCGAAGCTGAAGCTCGCCTACATCGAACCGGAGCTGCGCGAAATGATGGGCGAAATCGAAGCGGCGGAACACGGCAAGCTGCCGAAGCTCGTGGCGCTCGATGATATTCGCGGCGATCTGCAGATGCACACCACCGCGTCGGACGGGAAGAATTCGATCGAGGAGATGGGCCAGGCGGCGCGCGAGCTCGGGTACGACTACATCGCGCTGACCGACCATTCGCAGGCCGTGACCGTCGCGAACGGCCTGGACGAAAAGCGCACGCTGGAGCAAATCAAGAAAATCCACGCGGCGAAGGTGCCGGGCATCCGTCTGCTCGCGGGCAGCGAGGTGGACATCAAGAAAGACGGCACGCTCGATCTCGAGGACCACGTGCTCGCCCAGCTGGACGTGGTGGTCGCCTCCGTG
>JARLGK010000066.1 GCA_031296075.1 Candidatus Acidiferrales bacterium | reverse complement strand
TGATGTAGGCATCGTCGAGAGCAAGGCCGTCGCCGGGTTGCGTCGAGCCCGGCTGATTGGCAAAGCCGGCGCGGTGAAGAGCTTCGTAGAGAAAGTCGCCCGAGCGGTCTCCTGTGAACATGCGGCCGGTGCGATTGGCACCGTGCGCGGCGGGAGCGAGTCCCAGGATCAAGAGCTTGGCGTGCCGATCGCCGAAGCCGGGAACGGGCTTGCCCCAGTATTCCCAGTCGCGAAACGCGAAACGCTTCTCGCGCGCGATTTTTTCGCGGTAGAGCACAAGGCGCGGGCATTTGCGGCAGCCGACGATTTGCTGATTGAGCTGTTCGAGCGCGTTCAAAATTGCCTCTCGCAAGGGGAAAACGTGGTGCAACCGCCCCTTGAAATCTGTGTCGAGTAATATGTATGCCCATCGTTTGTTTTCAATAAGTTAGGGGGACAATTACTCGGCAGGGTGTGTCGAGTAATTGCGCGAAGATTGAGCTGGGATTGAGCTTCAGACGGTGGCCGAAGGATGGCCAGGGGAGCCTGCGTCGTCTTCACTCTACTCGCCATCCTTTCGACCCTTTCCCCGGAAACTTTCCCGGAACCTCATCGTCCTTCGGCGGCTCTAACGATTGTTAGTATTGCGCACGCGGCTAGGTTAGCATCCGGCGAATGCAGCGCAAGGGTGAGCGCCTGTGGACTTTGCGAGTTTGATGGATGCATCGCGCCAAGCATCTGCGCCGGGCGTAGTCCGCCGCGGCGGACTAGGCCCCTACAAAAGCGCGTGGAATTCCACTAGGATTACACTGGCCGAGGGCATACGGAAATGAAAGCGAATTGAGCCGATGATCAAGGGGCGCGAAAAAATCGTTGTAGTCGAAGGCGATGATGCTAGCCGCGACCTGCTGCGCGTGGCGATCGAGAGCGCGGGCTACGAAGTTTTCGCGTTTGCGACCGCGCGCGAAGGTCTGGAGGCCGCGCGGCAACCGGGCACGGACCTGCTGGTGCTGGACGCGGCAGCAGCCGGCGTGAACGCGCCGAGCGCGCGCGAGATGCTCGCGACGGTGCGCGGATCCGCAGTTACCGAGGGAGTCCGCGTGATCGTGCTCACCGGTCCCGGAGCGGGCGATCGCGCCGCGGGACTGGACCTTGGGGCGGATGATGCAATTTCGCGGCCCTGGGACGCGGCAGAGCTATTGGCGCGCGTGCGAGCGCAATTGCGAGTGCGGCGGGCGGACCAGCAGCTTTTGGAAAAGATGCATCTCGCGGAAGAGGGCCAGCAAATAGCGCACACGGCGTTCGACGCGCTGGCAGTGACGGAAAAGATGGCCAGCGACGCGGTGTCGCTGAACCGGCGGCTGAAAATGGGGCTGGCCGGCGTGTTCGCGATCGCGGCGGTGATGGCCGGAACCTACTTTCTTTTCGCGCGCAGCGCCCAGACGGATATCAAGCGCACGACCGCGACGATCGCGCGGTTGGAGCGCGGGATCGTACACCAGCAGGATTTGATGGCTGACGCGCGCAAGTTGCGCCAGGAACAGGGAGCGGCCGGCGAAGCTCTTGCCGGAAAGGTTGAGCTGCAGAAGCAAGCGGCGGACCTGCAAGCCAAGATGGCCAACGCGGGTTCGGACCAAGGAGCGGCACTCCGAAAGGAATTGGACGATACGAATGAGCGGTTGAAGCGCATTGAGCAGGAAGGCGATTCCGCCCAAAACCTGATTCGCGCGGATGTGGATAGCGTGTGCCTGCTGCATGTAGCGGTGGCGTTCCGCAATCAGCAAAGCGGACAGCGGCTGCGTTACGCCGGCTTGAACCAGCAGGGCGAGCCAATTCAGGATAGCGAGGGGAATCCGGTCCTGACGCTCGAAGGGAACGGGCCGGAAGTGAAAGTGGACGTGTTCGGCACGGGATTTCCGGCCGGGGCCCAGGGGCGGATTGTCACGAACAGGCACGTCGCGCAGCCGTGGTGGAACAACGACGAACTCAGCGAGGTGACGAACCAGGGGTTTACGCCTGAGATTTCATCGATCCACGCGTATTTCCCCGGCGATCCGCGCGCGTTCACGGCCGAAATTCAGGAGATTTCGAAAGAGACGGACCTGGCGACGATGCGGGTAGACATGAAGGACCTGAAGCGCACCGCACTTACCATTGATCCTGGCAAGGGAGCGGCGGTAACGGGCGAGCCTGTCGTGCTGATGGGTTATGCCACGGGACTTGCGGCCATCCTGGCCCGCACCGATGATGACACGGCGCAAAATATCATGACGCACAGCGGCAGCGACGTCTCGCAGGTTCTGGACGAACTGGCGCGCCGAAACTTGATTCACCCGCTCATCACGCAGGGCCACATCGGAGATATTCTGCCGGACAAGATCGTGTTCGACGCGCAGACGACCTCCGGGGGGTCGGGCGGGCCTCTTTTCAACCAGCAGGGGAAAGTGATTGGCGTGACATTCGCCGTCCTCAAGGGATTTGGCGGCTCGAATTTCGGAATTCCCATCCGATTTTCGGAGCCGCTGCTGAATGCGTCAGCCGGACACGGCGGGAATTGACGGAAACTTTCGCCCAGCCGCGGTGGCCATGTCGGGTAATCCGACGAACCACGAGCTACGGGACTTTCAGAGAGGCGTCGAGCAATAGATATGGGTGTGGCACAGGCTGCCCACCGATGCGCGGGCTCTGCCTGAACGTCGTCTAGGATAGTGAATATTGAAATATGGGTTACGCTCAAGATTCGACTTTGGCGAGCAAGCGGGACAAACGGGTGCGGGCCAGCCGGGGCGGATGGCACTATCTGTTCGTCTTCATTTCCGTGGCGGCGTCCGGTTTGGTGTGGGGCGCAATCCTCCTACCCTTCCACGCATTTCGAAAGAGCCTTGTGCCCCCGGATGCATTTCTTTCGGGGGGAACGGTCTTCGGCGACGTTTTCTTTTACGGACTGCCGATCATTCCCGCGCTTACAATCGGCATGATTCTAGGCAGATTTCTTGTCCGACTCATTCCGGCTGCTCGAACGGCTCTCGAACCTGAACTCGGTGAGAATACGAAGATTGTGTCCCGCCAGCATAAGTACGCAAAGTGGGGTCTGGTCGCGTTGATTGTGGTATTGCCCCTCTGCTTTCTCGGCGCGATGGGTATTTGGGCGACCACGTCCACACGCATCGAGGTTCGTCCGATCTTCTCGACAACTGTTCATTCCTATGATTGGTCGAGAGTCAGCGAGATCGAGACGGGATGCACTAAGGGTAGAAACAGCGTGAATTACCATTTCGTGCTCGACCTAGCCGATGGCACACACATAGATCTCATGCAAGATCAGGAGTGGAACTTCGAGACCGCCTACCCCAAGATCCAATCGGCCCTAGAAGGCCGGTCGTACGGATTTAGCAATGCCGGATTCGTGGGGGCATCCTGTGCAACCTACACGCGGCCAAGCTGGCAGGAAATGCTGACCCATCCGCCAACCTACCAGCATTCCGCCCCAACGCCCTAAGAACTGGAGGAGCGAATTACAACCTCGGCAAGGGCGGGCTATATGCGTCCAACTCCTGATTAACGCGGTAACCGAAAATGTGCTCCTGACTTCGAACCGGAGATTGCCCGCCCGTCAGTAAACGAGCCAAGTCGTCGCCTAACAAGGTAAACTTAGATACTCGCGGTGCCGCAGCAGGAGGTAGAGGGGCGTTTCGCACGTGAAAACCAGCTCGCAGGAACGGACGATTCTCGACAAGATTGTCGAGGCGCGGCGCGAATCCATCGCGCACAGGAAACGTGTGCTGCCCGATGTAGCGTTGAAAATGGCGGTCGAGAAGAACGAGCTGCCGAGGGATTTTGCAGGGGCGCTGGCGCGCGACGGATTCAACGTGATCGCGGAGCTGAAGAAGGCGTCTCCCTCGAAGGGCGTGTTGCGCGAAGAGTATGCGCCTGCTGATTTGGCGGCGGCGCTTGCCGGAGCTGGAGCGGCGGCGCTGTCCGTGCTGACCGAGGAGGAGTTTTTTCTCGGCTCGCTTGCGGATTTGAAGGCGGCGAAGAAGGCGGCCTCGATTCCCATCCTGCGAAAAGATTTCATCGTTGATTCGTGGCAGGTTTGGGAGGCGCGTGCGGCGGGGGCGGATGCTTTTCTGCTGATCGTGGCGATTCTGAGCGATGAGGCGCTGCGTGAACTGCTGGAGCTGGGCCGCTCGCTGAAGATGGAGCCGCTGGTCGAGGTGCATTCGCGTGAGGAGCTCGGGCGGGCGATAGCCGCCGGGGCGCGCATCATTGGCGTAAACAATCGCGACTTGCGCGATTTCAAGGTGCGCATCGAGACGTCGCTCGAATTGATTGAGGCGGTGCCCGATGAGTGCATCGCGGTGAGCGAGTCCGGGCTGCGAACGCACGAAGATCTCGCGCGGCTGCGGAGCGCGGGATTTGACGCGTTCCTGGTGGGCGAGCATCTGATGAAGGAAACCGACCCGGCCGCGCCGCTGCGGAGTTTGATCGGTACGGCCGGCGCGGGGCACACGGCTGCTTGACGCCCATGGTAAAGGTAAAAATTTGCGGGATCACAAATTGGGCCGACGCGAAGCACGCGATAGAGGACGGCGCGGACCTGCTGGGCTTCAATTTCTACAAGGGAAGCCCGCGCTATGTGACGCCGGCCAAGGCGCGGCGGATGGTGCGGCGGCTGCCGAAGGGTATTTCCGCCGTGGGGATTTTCGTGAACGAATCGGAACCGAAGATGCTTGAAATTGCACGGACAGTGGGGCTCGATCAGCTGCAGCTGAGCGGCGAGGAGTCGCCGGCGATGGTCGCGCGGCTGGGGCGGTCGCTTCGCGTGATTAAGGCGCTGCGCGTCCGAAAACCGTTTCGTGCGGGGCAGGTGAAGTCCTACAAGGCGGCGAGCGCGATTTTGCTCGACGGGTTTGACCGGAGCGCGCGCGGCGGGACGGGAAAGACCTTTGATTGGCAGATTGCGCGCCGGGCGAAGCGTCACGGGCGGATTTTTCTGGCGGGAGGGCTGACTCCTGAAAATGTGGGCGAAGCGATTCGCGCGGCGAGGCCGTATGCCGTGGATGTGTGCAGCGGCGTGGAAGCGCGGCCGGGCAAAAAAGATCCCGCGCGGATGAAGAGCCTGATTCGCGCGGTGAAGGCGACCGGGAAAAAGGCGGCGCGATGAGTTACACGGCAAACGTGGTGCGGGAGCGTGGGCGATATGGCCCGTACGGCGGGCGTTACGTCCCGGAGACGCTGATGGCGCCGCTCGAAGAGCTCGAGCGGGTATACGCGGAGGCGCGCGCGGATCGCAGCTTTCAAGCGGAGCTGGATGACTTGCTGCACAATTTCGCGGGACGTCCCACGCCGCTGCAATTTGCGTCGCGGCTCACGGAGCAGCTGGGAGGCGCGCGAATTTATCTGAAGCGCGAAGACCTGCTGCACACCGGCGCGCACAAGATCAACAACTGCCTCGGGCAAGGCCTGCTGGCCGTGCGCATGGGGAAAAAGCGCGTGATTGCGGAGACCGGCGCGGGGCAGCACGGCGTCGCGACCGCGACGGTGGCGGCACGGCTCGGGCTGACCTGTACGGTGTACATGGGGACCGAGGACATGGACCGCCAGCGGTTGAACGTGAACCGCATGCGGCTGCTGGGCGCGGAGGTGATCGGCGTCGAGGCGGGCAGCAAGACGCTGAAGGATGCGATCAACGAGGCGATGCGCGACTGGGTGACCAACGTGCGGACGTCGCACTATTTGCTCGGGTCGGTGCTGGGCGCGCATCCTTATCCGATGATCGTGCGCGATTTTCAGAAAATTATCGGCGAAGAGGCGCGCGAACAGATCCTGCGCGCGGAGAAACGGCTGCCCGACTATTTGTATGCGTGCGTGGGGGGCGGCTCGAATTCCATCGGGCTTTTTCATGCGTTCCTGGGCGACGCGAGCGTGAAGATGGTGGGCGTGGAGGCAGGCGGGCGAGGAAAATCGCTCGGCGAGCATGCGGCGCGGCTTGCGGCGGCGGAAGGGTTTTTAGGCGCGCGCCCCGGAGTTCTCCAGGGAACTTACACCTACGTGCTGCAGACGGCGGACGGACAGATTGCCACGACGCATTCCGTTTCGGCGGGGCTCGATTACGCGGCGGTCGGCCCGGAGCACGCGTGGCTGGCGGAACAGGGCCGGGCCGAATACACAGCGGTGATCGACGAAGACGCCATCGCGGCCGCGAAGATGCTGGCGCGGAGCGAGGGAATTATTCCGGCGCTCGAGTCCGCCCATGCCGTTGCGGAGCTGGCGCGACGCGCGCCGAAAATGAAGAAGAACGAAATCGTCATACTGAATCTTTCCGGCCGCGGTGATAAAGATATGGAAACTCTCTCCCGATATGTCTGACGCGGCGATCCCCAAGTCATCTGCTGGAACGCAAACGCCTGCCGGAAGGACCGAGGGGCGCATCGGGCGGCGTTTTCGCGAACTCGCCGAAGCGGGCGAGCTGGGCTTGGTCGCCTACATTACGGCGGGCGATCCCTCGCTCGACGCGACGGAGAAAATCGTGCTGGCCGCCGCCGAGGCGGGCGCGGATGTGATCGAGCTGGGCGTGCCGTTTAGCGATCCGGTAGCCGACGGTCCGACAATTCAACGCGCGAGCGAGCGGGCGCTGCGGAGTGGGACGACGCTGGCGGGCGTGATCGAGCTTGTGCGCAGACTTCGCGCGCACACGGATGTGCCTCTGGTGCTTTTCAGCTACTTCAATCCGATATTGCAAATGGGCATCGCGAAATTCGCCGAGGCCGCCAGCGCGGCGGGGGCCGACGGCGTGCTCGCGACGGATTTGACTCCGGAAGAAGCGGTTGATTATCGCGCGACATTGCACGCGCACGGACTGGACACTATTTTTCTTGCGGCGCCGACCTCGACCGACGTGCGACTCGCGCTGATTGCGGAGTTCTCGAGCGGGTTTCTGTACCTGATTTCGCGCACGGGCGTGACGGGTGAGCGCGCTGCGCTGCCCGAGGACTTGCCGGCGCTGGCGCGGCGGGTGCGGCGGACGACGAAGCTGCCGCTGGCGGTCGGTTTCGGGATTTCGTCGCCCGAGCACGTGTCGGTGCTGGGAGGGATCGCCGATGCGGCAGTCGTTGGATCGGCGCTGATGGCGGAAATCGAGAAGGCTCGGACGCCCGGTGATGCGGTGAGCGCGGTGGCGAATCGAATTCGCGCGCTGAAACACGCCGCGCGCGCGGGAATCAGCAAGCGGAGTGCGGAACGCACATAGGGGCGCGGAAGGATGCTTGCGAAATTGTAGTAAACTGCGGGTTTCTGCGAGCGTGTTCTGAGGGCACAGAGATAGATGGACAAGCGTGTAGCCAATGCCGAGGCGGTTATCGGACGCGTGAAGGACGGCGCGACAATCCTGATGGGCGCATTTGGCACATGCGGCGTGCCGGAGAATTTGATCGGCGCGTTGATCCGCCACGGCGCGAAGAATCTGACGGTGGCGTCGAACAATCCGGGCATCGACGGCTTCGGTATCGGAGCGCTGATCGAAAATCGGCAGGTGAAAAAACTGATCGCGAGCTACGTGGGGAGCAATAGGTTCTTCGAGAAGCTCGCCCTGAACAACGAGATCGAGATGGAGCTGAATCCTCAGGGCACGCTCGCGGAGCGGATGCGGGCGGGCGGGGCGGGCATTCCGGCGTTTTTCACCCCGACGGGCTACGGCACCATGGTTGCCGAAGGCCGGGAAGTGCGCGAATTCAACGGCCGGCCGCACATACTGGTTCCGGCGCTGCGGGGCGACTTCGCGTTTGTGAAGGCGTGGAAGGGCGATCGCTGGGGCAATCTGGTCTACCGAAAGACGGCGCGCAATTTCAACCCGGTCGTGGCCACGGCTGCGGACTACGTGATGGCCGAGGTCGAGGAAATAGTGGAGTTGGGGCAGCTGAACCCGGATGGCATTCATACGCCGGGAGTTTTTGTAGATGCGATTTTTCAGGGCACGAATTATCTGAAACCGATGGAGCCTGGCCCGAAGCGAAAGCGGGGGGCGTGATGCCGCCGGCTATGGACAAACGGGAATTCATCGCGCGGCGTGTGGCTCAGGAGCTTCGCGACGGATTTTACTGCAATTTGGGCGTGGGGATTCCTACGCTGATCCCGAACTATCTGCCGGCGGGCATCGAGGTGATTTTGCAATCCGAGAACGGCATGCTGGGCATCGGACCGTACCCTTACGAAGGCGAAGAGGACCCGGACCTGATCAACGCGGGCAAGGAACCGGTGACGGAGATTCCCGGCTGCTCGTATTTTTCGAGCGCAGATTCGTTTGCGATGATCCGCGGCGGGCACATCGATGTGAGCGTGCTGGGCGCGCTGCAAGTGGACGAGAAGGGCACGCTCGCGAACTGGGCCGTCCCCGGGAAAATGCTGAAGGGGATGGGCGGAGCGATGGATCTGGTGGCGGGCACGAAGCGGGTGATTATCGCGATGGAGCATGCGACCAAGGACGGCGCGCCGAAGATCATGAAGACTTGCACGCTGCCGCTGACGGGCGTCGAGGTGGTGGACCTGATCGTGACGGATCTCGCGGTGATCGAAGTGACGCCGAAGGGTCTGGTGCTGCGAGAAGTGGCGCCCGGCGTGACGCCGGAAGCGGTGCAGAAGGTGACGGAGGCCAAGCTGCTGGTGGCGCCGGATCTGAAGACGATCTCGATATGAAGATGGCATTGACCCCGACACGGCGAATCGTTTCCCAGGAGAAGAGATGGAGCCGCATTCAATCGTAGTCCTGAGCCTGCACAGCCCGAAGGAACGGTTGTGGGGCGAACTGGTGGAAATTTCGAACGCCGGCGTGACGATGCGCGGCATCGATCTGGGCTCGTTCGACGATTTCGTGATCCAGGTGCTGCATCCCGAAGGGGACCGCATCGGATTGCCGACGCTGTTTTTCCCGATGGTGCGGGTCGAGCGGATCGCACTGGACGAGGCGCGCGGGTCGATTCCGTCGATGGCCGCGATGTTCGAGAAGAAGGTGGGCCGCTCGATAGCGGACTACCTCGCGCAGTTCGCCTGATGAAGAGCTTGTTGTAATTCGCGCGGAAAAGCCTGGAATTCAAATGAAAAGCCGGATCTTTACGGTTCCGAACGAGCTGACGTTTCTTCGCCTCGCCTTCCTGCCTGTTTTCATAATCGCCATCCAGTATGACCGCTATCTTTGGGCTCTGGGGATTCTCGTCGCCGGTGGCTTGAGCGACGCGCTCGACGGCTGGCTGGCGCGCTCGCTGAACCAGAAAACGGCGCTCGGCGCATACCTCGATCCGATCGCGGACAAGCTGCTGATGTCGTCGTCGTATTTCGTGCTGGCGCTGAAGGGCAAAATCGGCTGGTGGCTGGCGATTCTGGTTCTCGGCCGCGACGTGCTGTTGCTGGTGGCCTGCGCCGTGATATTGCTGACCGTGGGCTACCGGCCGTTTCCGCCGAGTATCTGGGGGAAACTGACCACGTTTTTCGAAATTGTTCTGGTCGTGCTGGTTCTGGTGATGGCTATTTGGAATCACCTGGGGCTATCGGTCGCGCGGGAGATGTGCGGCTACTTGGTGGCGGTCCTGGTGATCACTTCCGGATTGCACTACAGCATCGTGGTGTCGCGCCAACTGCACGCGGGGCAGTAGAGTCCCGCGCTCGCCATCGCTTCAGCCGTGACGCAATATCCCCAGAGCCACCATGGCAAAACTCGCGACGATAACCAGCGCCGCAGCCCAGCCGAGCGCGTACGCCAGTTTTTGCTCTTCCGGCGTTGCCGGCGGCCGGTCGGCCATGAGCTTGCCGAGAATGAACCCGGTCGCGAGGCCACCCGCGTGCGCCCAGTTGTCGATCCCCGGGAAGAGCAGTCCCCATATGCCGATGTAAACCAGCAAACGGATCAGCTGGCCGCGCAGCATTTGCATTCCGGCGGTTCGCCGTCCCACGGTCATGGCCAGGAGCACGCCGATTAAACCGAGCAGCGCTCCCGAGCCACCGACGCTGAAATGCCAGAAAGCGCTGCTGACCACGTAGCCGCCGATGCCCGCCACGACGTAAATAAACAAGTAGCGCGCCGAGCCGTAGAGTTCTTCAATCTGCGGGCCAATATCCATCAGCACCCACATGTTGAAGAAGATGTGCAGCAGACTGCCGTGAAGAAACACAGCCGCGACGAGCCGCCAGGGTTGCACGAGGTCCACCGGCCACGGCAGCGATGCGCCCACACGCTGGAGGACTTCCCCGCCGATCGCTCCAAAATTGAAGAGGCCGCCACTGAGACCCCCAAATCCGCTGCTTCGAATCGTGAGCGCCAACGTCACGGCGTAAATCAGGCAGCTCAAAGTGAGGATGGCGTACGTTGCGGGCGACGTCGCCGGAAACAGCCGCCCGAGCGAGCGGCTGGCCGCGGCCATGGAAAATGTCATGCTCGCGCCGCACTGATGGCATCGCGTGGCGCCTGCGCCGACGAGAGTACGGCACGCCGGGCATAATTTCGGGCGGGGCTGTTCGTTTTGACCGCCGGAAACTCCGGCGAACTTCTTGCGGAGCTGATCGAATCTCCAACGCATGCGGGGCGACAGGGGCAATAGGGTTCCTTGCGAGAATGTGCGAGCGTTTCTATAATACCCAAGTTGAGAGCAAACAAGTGAATCAGGAAGCCGCGTGAAGCTCTCCGTCGGGACAGCGGAGTGTCTAGAGAGATCGCCGAGATGGGATCTGGGCCGCGCCGGGGGCGTATTTCGCGTGCGGCTGGCGATGGTGCTGGCCTGCGCGGGGATGATTTCAGCGGGCTGCGCTCACCGTGCGCACACCACGCAGCCGCCCGTGCAGGCCCCGCCCGAACAGCCTTCTCCCGCTCCGAGTCCCGGCGCGGCGGTGCCCTCGCCGGCATCGGGTCCGCCTCCTGCAATCGAGCGGCGGCCCGCCGTTCCGGGCGAATACGTGGAGGAGGGCGTGGCGTCGTGGTACGGCGATCCCTTCAACGGGCGCCGGACGTCGAATGGCGAAGTCTACGACATGCACCAGTTCACGGCGGCGCACCGCACGCTGCCGTTTGGCGCGATCGTGCGCGTGACGAATTTGCGAAATGGAAAGGAGACGGAAGTACGCATCACCGACCGCGGTCCATTTGTGGCCAATCGCGTGATTGATCTCTCGCTATCGGCCGCGCAGGCGATTGACATGGTCGGAACCGGCACGGCACCGGTCCGGGTCGAGGTTTTGGGCGGGCCGAATCCGCAGGCGGGGTTCTTCGGCGTGCAAGTGGGTGCGTTTCAGTCGCAAGACAACGCCGAGCGATTCCGCATGCAGCTGGCGGCGCGTTATTCCCCGGTGACGATTGCGGCGTACGACTCACCGAACGGGATGTTCTACCGCGTGCGTGTGGGCCGATTGCCCAGCGAGGATGCGGCGCAACGGCTCGCGGACCAGTTGCGCTCCGACGGGCAATTGACTACCTTCGTCGTGCGCCTCGACGAGTAATATCCCGAGCAGCGACAAATGACAAAAACCGCGCCTGATCGCATGATCGCCGCGCCTTTCAAGCGGCGATGCAACGCGCTGCACGGCGTTTGGGTACGGGCTTGCGTCCCGGCGATCCTGCTGTGCGGACTTCTGCTGTGCCGCGTTCCCACGGCCCAAGCGCAAGCTCAATCCAATCCGTACACAACGTGGACCGTCACGATCGTGCTTCCCCCGCGAGTGATGGCGAGCCATCCGGCGACGCTGGCTGTGCTCGGCGTGGACGGGAAGCTTGCTGCGGGGGTGACGGTGACGCTTGGCGATGGCCAGACGGTCACGACCGACCGCACGGGGCGCGCTGTCTTTACGGTGCCTGCGTCCGGGGACTACCTGCTCGCAAAAGGATCGGGCGCGTCGGTCGCGGCGCTGATTGATCCGGCGGCCGGAGCGAGCGAGCCGAAGGAAACAACGCTGCCAGCGGTCGTGTCCGTGCGAGACCGCTTCTGGATTTGCAGCGCGGGGCTTCGGGGCGATGCCGACGCCGATAGCGTGAGGATCAACGACGAGCCCGCCCTGGTGCTTGCGGCCTCACCCGAATGTCTCGTGGCGCTGCCGAGTTCGAAAGCGGCGCCGGGTCCGGCGACGATTTCAGTGGAAGCTCAGGGAACGCGAGCGACTGCGACCACGACTCTAGTGGCGCTGGACTTTGATGCGCCGCAGCCGGCGCTGATGCCGGAGAAAAAGTCGCGCCTGAGCGTGCGTGTGAGCGGGTCCGACCAAAGGCTGGGGATCGTGGTGGAAAACAAGACGCCCGGCGTGCTTCGATTTGTGCACGGCGATACCCAGGAACTGCTGACCAAGGGCGGACCGCAAAATGACGCTATCCTCGACGTGCAGGCCGTCCGGACGGGCGATTATTTCTTCCGCGCCCGGCTGCTGCCGGCATCGGACATCGCGGTCGCACAACGATTCTTGCAAGCGTCCGCGGCGTTGGCGCCCGAGGACATGAAGAGCGACATCAACGGATACTCCCGGCGGCTCGCGCGTCACCCTCGCGATTCAGCAGCGGTGCGCGCCGCGCTGGGCGAGATCTTGATGCAGACGATTGCCGGAGATTTCCGCACGCTGCTGAACGCCGCGTGGGAAGCGTTGTAAGGGGGTTTATTCGCCCGATTTGCCCTCGAGCGCTTTCGGCGCGGCTTCGGGAAGCGCGCCCTGGGACATCTGCTCGAGGGAATTCCGCGCGCGATTCAGTTTGCTATCGGCATCCTCGTAGCTTTGTTGTGCGTGGCGGAGATGCGTGCCGAGCTTGTCATAGACGTCGGCAAAAGACTCAACCTGCTTGGTAACTCCCGCAAGATTTCCGAGCAAGTGCCGCGCGTTTTCCTCGATCTTCTGGCCCTGCAAGCTGACGGCGACGGCGCCCAGAAACGCGAAGAAGCTGTTCGGCGAGACGGGAAACACGCGCTTCGCCCGGCAATACTCCTCGAGGCGGCCGTGCTTTGGATCCTCGGTCATGAGCAGTTCGTAATAGACGCTTTCGGAAGGCACGAACATCAGCGCGTAATCGAAGGTGTGTTCGTCCGGGAGAATGTATTTGTCCGCGATGGAATCGGCGTGCTTGCGGACAGCCAGGGAGAAATCGCGCCGAGCGTCGTTGCCTTCTTCGGTGAGGCGCCGATAGGCCTCCAGAGGGAACTTGGAATCAATCGTGAGAAGGTGATCTCCGCTGCGCACGATGGCGTCCACGATGGCGCCCGTTGAGGCAAAGCGATACTGCGTCGCATAGGCGGCCTGCGGCAGCGCATCGGCGAGCAGACCCTCGAGCGCGATCTCGCCGAGCGATCCGCGGGTTTTCGCTCCGCCGAGAACGGACTGAAGGACTTGCGTGGCCTTCGAAAGATCCTGGCTCGTCTGCTGCAGCTCTCCGACTTTCTGGTGCATCTGGGCCAGCGCGTCGGTGGAGGATTTCAATTGCTTGGCGACGTCCCGCTGCGCTTCCGCGTTGAGTTGGCCCGTGGAAGCGACGCCGGTCATCAGTTCCTGGCGGACCTGCCCGAGCTGCTGCGTTACACCCTGCATCAGATGATTGAGCTGGCCGGCAACGGCCTGGAGCTGGGCCGCGAGCGAGCTTTGCATTTCTTGGCGCACGGCGGAAAGCTGCGCTTCCGAACGCCGGCTCGCCGCGCGGAGCATCAGCGCCACGAGCACGATACCAACCACGCCGGCCGCCAGCCAGACAACGGGATTCGTCAACATTCGTCCAGGAAACCTCTCTTCGTAGCGCGATAGCCTTAGACACTCTAGCGCGCTTGCGTTCGCATTGTCATCCCGAACGACCTGGGCGGTTAAGATTTAAATGTAGCGCCGGGGCCTTCAGCCCAGCATCCTGGTTTCGAAGTTTAGGGGGTCGGAGCTTTAGCTCCGACATAAAGACTCCGGAGGAAAGGGGCTTTAGCCCCTGAGGCACCAGCCGTTGCGTGCTGAAACCGCAGCGTGGTTTCGTTATACTGTGCGCCCGAGGCGCGGTACCCAAGTGGGAAGGGAGAGGTCTGCAAAACCTTCATTCGTGGGTTCGATTCCCACCCGCGCCTCCATCATATCTCCAATGCTTATTTGAGTTTCTGAATGGCACCTTGATTTTCATACTGATTTTATACTGGAAGTGACAAAGCCGGATTACTAGACATCTAAAAGTAGTACTCCACTTGATTTCATAACAATGTCGGCTCCCTCGACTCGAGTAGACTGTGGTTGATTGACGACCAAAGGCTCGCGAGGAAGGAGCCGAACATGATGATTATACGCGTGGATTATCACCCGAGCGATCAGTACATCGCGTTTGCAGATGCAGAGACGGGAGAGATGGGCGAGCGGCGATTGAACCACAGAGATGGCGAGGCGGAGAAGTTCTACCGGGAACTTGCAGCGCGGGGAGTCAGCGTGCGCGTAGGGATCGAAGCAACGGGAACGATGCAGTGGTTTCTGAGCCTGATGGAAGAGCTGGGAATTGGTCCAAAAAGGCCTGGGGAAGGCGAAAGTGGCTGCCGCTCGCAAACTCGCGCCCCCCGCGTGTGGGCCGCCCTCTGTCGTACCGTCTCTAAAGGAAAGTCGCCTCAGCGGTCAAACCTTTTGTAGGCGGAGCGTTTGGAGTCGGCATCGTTTCTGCCGGTATCCCCACTTGCTCACTCCCGTTGAGTGCTCCCATCCTCCCTGCAATCTTCCTATTCTTCTTTGCAAAAGCCCGACGTGATCCCAATCACACGGATTCGTGATCGCCATCACCGCCACATGCAGTGAGCAGGAGTAGCCACTAGCGAAGAAGCGAGGCGCCGTGTATCGCGTGTTCAGGAAAGTTGAGAATGACGAATCCCTACACGTAGCATCCCGCGATGAGCTTAAACAGGCCGTACAACTCGTACGGCAACTAAAAGCCCTCTGGCCCGGACAATACGTGATCAAACTGAGCTGTGCAGTCGGCTCAGTCCTGAAGCGGAAGGGAAACGAGGTCTGGTTTGTCACGCCAGATCAGACGGTCTACGAAGCCATTGAAAGCATGGCCGAAAAGGGAGTGGGAGCATTGCTTGTGATTTCAGGGGACAAGCTCGTGGGCATCATCTCGGAGCGCGATTACGCCCGGAAAGGGATCCTCAAGGGGAAATCTTCAAAGACGACCCTGGTCAACGAAATCATGACGAGCCCTGTGATTTTCGGGACTCCTGACCGAGGCGTGGATGAGTGCATGGGTATCATGACGAGAAACCGCATACGTCATCTGCCGATTATAGAAAATGGAAACGTGCTTGGAGTTGTCTCAATCGGCGACCTAGTGAAGTGGATTGTCTTGGAGCAGGAAGAAACGATCGAGCACCTGCAAAACTACATCTCGGCGAAGGATCCAACCTGATAACTGTGCCTCATCGTTCTCGGCGCGACACCCTTTCTCCGCAACATGCGATCGATGCAGGCCGCGCGATGGCTGAACCGAAGTTATAGTCGAACGTTTATTTGGCCCTCGGTAAGTTGCTAACTCCTGATTAGCACTGACTGCGTCTTCGACGCGTCTCTGTTGCCAGAAACTTGTCCAAATCGATTTGTTGATTCCAGAGAACTTATCCGACAAGTTTCTGGAGAGTCGGTTGGCTACTGGTCGTGGGGAACGTGTCCGGTCACCGCGTGAATCAGGAGTCGGGACCGTCACTCTTGCTTCGCGAGGTCCGGGAGCGGATTACCAGCGCTTGACGATTCGGGCGCCTTTGAGGGTGGAATCGCAGTTGAGGACGGAAGCGTCGAGGTGCTTCACGACGGGCAGCTTGTGCCACGGATCGAGTTCGGAGATGCCGGTATAGCTGCAATTGCCTTCGCCCACCCAGATTTCGGCGCTGCTCATGACGATCTCGGCGAGGATGAGTTCGCAAAGGGAATGGTCCCGGCCCGGCTCGGGGCAGGTGATGACGCGGAGGTTCACCGCTTTCATGGAGATTCCCTCGGGGGGCGGAGCGATGGGGCGGATCTGGCGGAAGACAGCGGAACAGATGCGAATGCCTTTGGGTCGCTCGTAATACATGGCCAAGATGTCGTCCTGGCGGACGAATTCGATGCGGCCGAGTTTCTTGGGAAAGCCGTAGACCTCGCGGCCGGTGACGAGCGGAACGGCTTCCGTAACGGCGAGCTGCGTGAAATAGACGCAGGGCTTGCCTTCGAATTCGACGTGGACGCCCTGCATGAGTTCGCAATAGGGGCCGCCCGTGGACCAATCGAAGCTGTTGAATATGAGAGAGG
>JARLGK010000065.1 GCA_031296075.1 Candidatus Acidiferrales bacterium | reverse complement strand
GCCGCTCGCGGTAAATGAGTCCGTTCTGCAGTATCTGAGCTTCTTCACGAGTACGCGCGGCCGGGCGATTGTTTCGCGCGGTCTGGAGCGCGCCGGGCGATATGACGGCATGATTCGCCGCGTGCTGAAGGAAGAAGGCGTCCCGCAGGACTTGATCTATCTGGCGCAGGCCGAAAGCGCCTTCCAACCGCAAGCTGTTTCGCGAGCCGGGGCGCGCGGCATTTGGCAATTCATGCCGTATCGCGGCGAGGAATACGATCTCGAGCGAACGTACTGGGTCGACGATCGCAGCGACCCGGAAAAAGCGACGCGTGCGGCGGCCCGGCACTTGCGCGATCTGTATAGCATGTTCGGCGACTGGTACCTGGTGATGGCCGCGTACAATTCAGGCCCGCTGAATGTGGCCCGCGCGATCCAGCGCACCGGCTATGCCGATTTCTGGGAGCTGCAGAAACGCAAGGCGCTGCCGAAGCAAACGCAGAACTATGTGCCCATTATTTTGGCGCTGGCGCTGGTGGCCAAGGACCCGGCGCGCTACGGCGTGCAGGTCAATCCGGAGAAGCCCGCGCTAGTGGACGCCGTTCGCCTGGAGCACTCGATCAGTCTGCAGCTTGTGGCGGACGCGTCAGGCGTAGATCTTGACGATCTACGGCTGCTCAACCCGCAATTGTTGCGCAACGTGACGCCGAACGATCCCGGATTCCAATTGAAATTGCCGGTGGGCGCCGCGAATAGCTTCGAAGAAAACGTCCAGCAAGTTCCGCCCGACAAGTGGACGAGCTGGCGGCTGCATCCCGCCGAGCAGGGCGAAACGCTAACGGACGTCGCGCGGCGCTACCGCGTGACGCTTTCGGCGATCGAGGCGGCAAACCACCTGGAACCTCACGCCAGCCTACCTTCGGGATTTCTGCTGAACGTGCCCACGCCTCCGCCGATGGTGAAGCTGGTTAGTTATCGCGTGCGGCGCGGCGACACGCTCGCGGGGATTGCGGAACGTTACGACGTGACGGTCGACCAACTCAAGCGTTGGAATCATATTTCGGGTGGCCATGTCTCACGCGGAGCGCGGCTGCGAATCTATGCAGGCAGCCAGACGGCCGCTGCGGCGCCGGCCCGGGCGAAGTCCGCGCGAAACGAAAACAGCGGCCTTGAGAATGTGTCCGCCGGAAAGTCCGAAAAGTTGACATCTCTCGAACATCGCGTGAAGCCGGGCGAGACGCTTTATTCGATCGCCCGCGAATACCAGACTTCGGTTTCCGCTCTGCGGCAATCGAACCCATTCCTGGCTGACCGCCCACTGCAAGCCGGTGATGTCCTGACCATCCAGCGCTAACGGCCGGCCTACTCAGATACTAAACATCCTATTTTCTGCAAGATACAATGATCGATCAGAACGAGTCAGCCTTTGCGGGCACCCATAGATGGAACCCTTGGCGATCCAACGGTTTTTTCGATCCATTGCGTCTTGACAAACTTACGGCAGTCCGATTAGATGCGGGCCGAGGAGTGAGGCCGTCCGGAATACCCGGGACCCCACGGAGGATCGAATGTTTCACGCGAAAATGAACGATGAGGAAGACGACGAACTGCCCGGCTTCGATGACGAAGAAGAGGGGCAAGAGCAACCGCAGGAAATCGTAGAGGAAGTGGAAGAGATCGTCATTGAGGAAGAGCCGGAAGAAGAGGAAGCCCCCATCGCGCCTGCTCCCGGCAAGCGAGCGCCCGCACGCAAAGCCAAGAAAGCCAAGAAGGCGAGCCCGAAGAAAAAGAAGGCCAAGGGCAAGCCGAAGAAGAGCGCAAAAAAGGGGCGTGCGAAGAAATCGCGCTCCAAGAAACGCAAGAAGCGCTAGCGCTTTTCGCGAACGCTCGTTGTGATTGCAGGATTCGCGGGGCCGCGTGCGAGAACTGGTTCACGCGGCCTCGCGCATTTCTCTTTTTGGATGAAGCCCTTCCCGTTTCGACTGCCCGCTCAAATCCAAGCCCAGCAGTGCCGGTGTTTCCCAATATGAAATGCTTCTCTTGCCGTAAACCTGTTTGGGTCGCTAGCATACGCGCTCGATGCCGCTGGCGGTCCAGCAAGTCCGGCGAATGCGCGGAGGAGCACAATCGCACCTGATGCGCTGCGAGGACGGCGGATTCTACGTGGTCAAATTTCAGAATAATCCGCAGGGCGCGCGGGTTCTGGTGAACGAATTGCTTGGAACGAGGCTGGCGGCGCGGATGGGACTGCCGACACCAGCGGCGGCGGTTGTCGAGGTGCGCGAAAGCTTGATCGAGCACACCGAAGACCTGATGATCCAGCTCGGGCGCGGACGGACACGCTGCCGTGCCGGCTTGCAATTCGGATCGCGTTATCCGGGCCCTCCCGCGGAAACCGTGGTGTACGATTTTCTGCCGGATGAGCAACTGCGCGAGGTTGTAAACCTCGCGGACTTTTGCGGAATGCTCGCTTTCGACAAGTGGACCTGCAACACGAACGGGCGGCAGGCGGTGTTCTTCCGGGCGCCGGGCGAAACGCGTTACCGGGCATGGATGATCGATCAGGGATTCTGCTTCAACGCCGGGGAATGGAATTTCCCCGATGCTCCGCTGCGCGGTCTGTACGCGCGCCATCGCGTGTACGAATCCGCACGCGGGATGGAATCCTTCGAGCCGTGGCTCGGACGCATCGAAGGGAAAATGACGGAGGCGGTCTTCGACGAGATCTACAAGGAGATTCCGGGCGAGTGGTACGGTTTTGAAACCGATGCGCTCGAACGGATGCTCGAACAGCTGCTCAGGCGGAGAAAACTGGTGCGGGAGCTGGTCGTTTCGGCATGGAAGTCGTCGGCCCAACCCTTTGCCAACTGGAAGTGAAACATGGCTGAAGAAACGAGAAACATGCTGCGCTTTCGCGTGCTGCGCTATGCGCCGAATGTCGTCCGCGACGAATGGGTCAACGTCGGCGTGCTGCTGGAGGAAGTGGATGGCCCGCGGCGCGCCATACGCTTGATCGAAGATGCCTCCGAAATCGCGCGTGTCCGGCGGCTGCATCCCGGCGCCGACGAGGACCTGCTGCGGGCGCTGCCGTCGGAATTCGACGCCCGACTCCGCGCACCGGAGGCCGAAGTCCGGACCTATCTTGAGAAGCTCGACCAGACGCTGTCAAACGTTTTGCAGCTGAGCCCGCAACGCGGCCTTCTGGCGAATGACTTCGACACCGAGCTCGACCGGCTCTTCCACGACTACGTCGAGCGCCCGCCTTCGTCTCGCACAGGAATCGTCGAAAACACGCGCGCGTGGATTCGCGGCCGGCTGAACGACGTCTTCCGGCGGCACCGGATTCTGGGCAAGCTCGAACGCAGCGTTCGCGTCGAGGAATTCACGCAGCCGGGCGACCCGCTGCATCTCGACTACGCGTATCGCTATAACGGAACGCGCGGATACATCCACACCGTCGCGCTGGGCCGCGATGCCTCGCAAGCCAAGGTGCTGGCTTACACCGCCGAATGCATCCGCGCGCGCGGCGAACTCCATCTTCACGGCGATCACCGAGATCGAGCCGGCCCGCGAGAATTCGCGGCATCAATTCATTGCGCGGCTGCTGGAAGACCAACACATCTCCATGGTGCCGCTCAACCGTGTCGAGAAATTCGCCGATGAGTTGCGGCCCCGCCTTCAATAACTCGATCCTGTTCCTGGAAATTTCGCGAACGGGATGGACGCGCGAACCCAATTGTGTG
>JARLGK010000064.1 GCA_031296075.1 Candidatus Acidiferrales bacterium | reverse complement strand
GGTGATGCGATACGCTTCGCCCCACACGGCGTCGGACGGTTCGCGCGTGGCGCCCGCTCCGAGCGTCGGATCGAGCAGCCAGCCGAGCGGGCGGCCGTTGCCGGAAGCGTCCCATCCGCCGTCGAAGGTGAGGTTGCGCCAGTTGTCCATGTTGGCGCGCTCGCCCCACCAGAAGAGACGCTCGGAGTAGTCCACCACGCCGAGCTGCTCGGGCAGCTCGATCTGGCCGAAGAGATAATCCATGCTGACGCCGGAAAGCAGAATCGTGTCGCTGAAATCCACCACGGCGGACGTGGTCGTGTTGTCGTTGATCACCATCGTGGCGGGAACGTGATAGAAATTCGCGCCACCCGAACCGGTGAACGCGAGCAGGCGCTGCACGACGTTCAGCGGGCCGGTGGGAATATTCGTGACGCTCGCTTTCAGGCCGCCCGCAGCCGTCCACGAAACCGGAGGCGACGGCGCCGTCCAGAATCCCTGGCGCGTGACGAACACGACCACGCACTGGTGCACGCCCGGCGAAATCGCGCCGGAGGTCGAATCGGCGACGGCGGGACCCTCGGCGGGCCCGATCTGGCTGACGCGGTCGTGGTTCGCGTTGTCGTACTGGCGCGGAAGGTCCTGGCCAGTGATGCCGTCGCCATAAGCGATGTATTCGCGGCCGAAATGCGTGGTCGAAGCGAGCAGGAGATTCGGTTTCGCCGCGCCCGCCACCGCGATGGAAAGAACTCCGGGCGAAATTTCCTTGTAGAGATTGCCGAGAGAGTCGAACACGAGCAGCACTGACGCAAGATTCGTAGTGATGTAGGTCTTTAGACCGTTGACCAAGGGCGCGCCGCCAATCACCGTGAATTGCGAGACCAGGCCGGGGCGCGTGCGCACCCCTCCCGGGAAGAAATCCACGTCGGCGAGATTGGGCGACATCCCGATCGGCACGTCGGAGGGATCGAGCAGCGTGACCCAGGTGCTGAAGACGTTCAGCGGTAGTGGCGAGAATGATTCGATGGACATGGGAGTGAGAGAGGCAGTGGCGAGAGATTTGTGATCAGTGAGTAGTGATTGGTGATTAGTGATGCCGAGTAATCGGCGTGCGAGCGAATGGTGCGCTGTTTGTCGCACGGGCTTGCCCGGGCGACGTCCGCGCATTTGCCAACGCCTCGGATCGAGCGAGGCGAGCCTCGCCCGAAGACAGCGGCGGCAAGCCGCCGCACTCGACATGAGGTGTGCCGGCCGCGATATGGCACTGGTGGTTGATGCGGAGTGGCGCCGCACCGGGCGTAGCGGTGCTACGCCCCTACGAAGAAAATCCGTTGCCGGATGGTCAGCGCGCGCAGGTTACAGGAGTTTCTTGAAAATTTTTTAGAACGTGATTGTGTCGGACGTGATGGCGGAGGGATACGCGCCCGAACCGAGCTCTGGGAACGCTCCTGCGCTCGCGCCCTGCTGGAAGATTTTGACTTTGCCGTTGTTCAGAGCCGCGCCGGGCGTGAAAACATAGTCGTATCCGGCGAGGCCGTCCATCCATGCGGTGCCCTGAACGGGCGATTGCGTCACGGCAACGAGCGGAAATTGCGAAAGATCGAGCGTGTCGCCGCTGGTCGCGTAATTCCCCGACGCGGTGGCCGTACCGGCCACGTGGATGCGCTTGCCGTCGTCCCACGTGTCAACGAGCGTAAATGTGAGTGCCATGGATCCTCCGGAGAAGCGTGTATTGTTGAGTGGTTACGGGTAACTGCAAAGTACTGAGAGAAGGTGCTCTTTTCAGGCGGCGAGATTCCTTGCTCGCAATTCTTTGCGGGATGGGCGTAGCATCCGGCCGGGTATCGATCGGATGTGGGGGGCCACATGCCGCTAATCGCTGGTGTTGATCACGACCGCAAGGAAGTCAGCGTTGTGGCCATAGGGCAGATCAGCCTGGCCGACGTACGCGAACACCTGCTGCACGAGAGGCGCGATCACGGTCTTAGCTATCCCGAGATCGTGGATCTGCGAGGCGCAGGCCTACCCTTTGAACCCGGCGACTTTCAACAAATTACCGAACTCCTCCGGGCCCTGAGTCTCGAGGCGCCGCTGGGGCCCGCCGCCTTTGTGGTGTCATCGGAAGCGGATCTCGAAACGATGCGCGCGTTAGAGGTTATGGCGAAGGACTGCCGCGAGATGAAGGCGTTTCTCAGTCAAGGCGAGGCGCGCGCCTGGCTGGACACGAGGCCGATCTAGCGTAGCGTATTCGTTCGCGGAAATAGGACTAGAATTGCGGCGAGTTCCTTGGGACGGACCAGGGGGTGGGATATGCCGATCCTCTCTACGATCGATCACGAGCATAGCGAGATTCGCGCTGTTGCGGTCGGGCCCGTCACCTATGCGGATGTGGAGTCCCATCTTCAGCAAGAGAAGGCGTGGAAGAGCCTGTCGTACCGCGAGTTCATTGACGGCCGAGGCGCCGGGCTCGTGCTCACTCCTGCGGACGTGCGACGGATCGTCGAGATGCTTCGAAGCCTGAGCCGGGAATCCAAGCTCGGCCGCACCGCGATTCTCGTCTCCACCGATTATGCCTATGGGTTGATGCGCATGCTCGAGATACTCGTCGAGGACGTCTGCCAGATAAGAGTCTTTCGGGAAGAGCAAGAAGCGCGCGCCTGGCTGAACGCGATGTCCGCCGGCAACTCTTCGAAGTAACCTCTTGCGCAGCCACCAATCGCTAGGTGCTGCTCGCCGGTCGCTGGTATGATGGCGGGCTTGTGACCCCGGCAGGCCCGAACGGGGCCGGGGTGCGGCACAACCCGAACGCCTGCTGGTGAATCCAAAGCGTCGAATCCTTTTGCAATGAGGGGGAACTTGGTGCGGCGACTGCTGGTATTTTGCGCGGTAGGGGTGATGATGTTTGCGGCGTTCGCGGCGGTGGGCCTGAATCGCGTGGCCAGCGTCTCGGCGGCGGGCGGATCAGGCAATCTCGTGCTGTTCCAAGTTCAAACCCCGGGGGGCTGCCCGCTTGGTCCCGCTTACACCTTCTGCGATCAGGTCACCGGCACCACGGGTCCGGCGGAAGTATTTTTCGTCAACAACACCTCCGCGGTGACCAAACTTTCCGTCGCGCTAGCTCCGGTCCCCGGATTGATGGCGAACTTCGCCCCCAAATGCACCACGACCGGCCCTTGCGATTTTGCGATCACTGCCAATTCGTGCACGGGAATGCTCGCGGCCAATATGCAGTGCGAAATCAGCGTGGCGTCCTCGCCGACGGTTGGGGGACTGCGCGCTGCCGCTCTGACGGTTACAGACGCTGAAGGCGACACACTCGCGATCAATATCCAGGGCACAGGAAAGAATCTAGCGATGGCACCGCCGAAAGATTCCTGCACGGTGGCGGACAACGCATTCACCTATTGCAACGAGCCAGTCGGAGGCGCGAGCGCCGCCGAGACGTTTACGCTGACGACCGGCACACCGGAGACTGGAGTGACCATCTCGTTGCAGCCGGTTCCGGGGCTTTCATCGGAATTTGGCGCCACGGACTTCACGATCTCCGGCACGATCTGCACGGGCGTGCTCGCCGCGAATGGGTCCTGCACCGTCGACGTCGAGTTCACGCCCAAGGCGGCGGGGCTGCGGTCGGCCGCGTTGACGGCGACGGACGCAGACGGCGACACCACCGTGATCTACCTGGCGGGATCCGCCGCCAGCGGCCTCGCCTTTGAGTTTGTCGAGCCGGGGACTAATCCCGCCACTTGCGCGCGAGCGAATTTCTTTGGTTTCTGCAATGAGCCCCCGAGCGGTTCAACCGCGGCGGCCGCGTTCACCCTGACGAACACATCAGGGACGCAAGTGACCGGAATCACGATTGTGCCGCCGGTCAGTACCACCCAGTCGCCGCCCCCGCCGGGAAATTTCACGGTGACGAGCACCAGTTGCACGTCAACGCTCGCGGCAAATTCCAGCTGCGTGGTCAACGTCGCCTTCACGCCGCTTACTACCGGCTTGCAGCAGGGCGCGATCTCCGTGACGGATACACAGGGAGACGTCGCAGCGTTCAATCTTGCCGGGACGGGCGACGATTTCAGCATGCAGATCGTTGCCGGCCAGTCGCCGGAGGTCAGCGTCGCGCAGGGCGGCACGGCTACTTTCATGGCGCAGCTGAATGCCGACGCAGTTTTCGGCCAGAACGGCGAGAAGGTTACGCTCGCCTGCCCCATCAACCTTCCAACGTTTACGAACTGCTCGTTCAAACCGTGCCCGATCACGCCTACGATCGGAGGGAACATCCCGTTCAGCATCGTGATCGTGACTTCGTCGTCCACGGTGCCGGCGCCGGAGATTCAGAACCCGTGCAACACCGCGGCAGCGAACGTCGCGCCGGGAACGCGGGGACCGAATGGAATTTTGCGCGTCTTGACGAATGCCCCGAAGCGCGTGCCGCTCTTCCCTGCTCTGCTGGCGGTTCTCGCGCTGGCCAGTCTGCTGGGCTTCGCCGCGATGCCGCGGAGCAATGCGCGCGCCCTGCGAGTGCATGTTGTGTTCGCCGCGGCTCTGCTGTCAGCCGCGCTGGTCTCGGCGTGCGGAGGATCGGGCGCGACGAAGTTTTCGACCGCGACGCCGGTCGCGGTAACGATCATGAACGTCACCGCCAGCGCAACCGATTCGAGCGGCAATCCAATCAACGCAAGCCGCGGCTTGCAGATCACACTCGACGTCATCAAGGGGCCGTAGGGCGTTCAGAGTTTTTCTCTCGTTTTACAAATACACGATGCGGCGGTGATGGCTGTAGGGCATGCGGCGGCGGCCCTTAGTCTGCTCCGGGCGGACGTAGCGCTCGATCAGGTTTTCGGTAGCCATCTGCGCGGTGCCGAGCAGATCCTGCGCTAGCGCACGAGCGCCGCGCGAAAGCGCCGCCAGCGCTGCTGTGGCGAAGCCGAGCGGATCGGTCGCGGAGCGAATCTGCACGGGATCGGTGCCCAGAGTCAGCAGCGGCAGCACTTTTTCGTAACGGATGCGGACCGTTATCCCCTGCGTCGCCCCGATCAGATTTACTTTGTCCTCGCGCCATTCCCACAATCGCAAATAGCCGCTCGGCTGCAGGTTCAGCATCCCGCCGCCGCTGGTGAATTTCTCCATGGGCACGAACACGTCGCCGGTGTTCGCCGTTGCGCGTTCCCACAGCATGTGCGGCGCGAGGCAGTCGGTCGGCAGCTGCGGGCTCGAGACGTCGCTGATTTCCGTGGGGGTGATGCCGCTGGTGGGATC
>JARLGK010000063.1 GCA_031296075.1 Candidatus Acidiferrales bacterium | reverse complement strand
GCCACGTTGCGCGGAACACCGAGGTCAACTACGAACACGGGCCGTCCGCCGCGGGCGGCGATCGAGCGGTCCAGCATCTCGCGCGTCAACACCGGGCCGGTGCTGGAGACCGACGTGACGATGATATCGGGCGCCGCCAGAACCTTTTCCAGCAATTCCCACCTGACGGCTTCTCCGCCCATGCGTTGCGCGAGTTCGGTGGCGTGGTCGTGCGAACGATTGACGACGCGCAGGCTGCCGATTCCGCGGCTTCGGAGATGCTCGACGACTTGTTCGGCAACAGCACCGGCGCCGACAATCAGCGCGGCGTGGCCCTTCAGATTGCCAAAGACTCGTTCGGCGAGTTTTGTGCCCGCGAGCGCGACAGACATGGGCCGCGCGCCGACTTCGGTTTCCGCGCGGACGCGTTTTCCGACTTCGAGCGCGCCTTGAAAAGCGCGATTCAGGACCGGGCCGGTGGAACCGTGATCGAGCGCCTGCCCGTAAGCGGTGCGAAGCTGGCCCAGTATTTCAGCTTCACCGAGCAGCATCGAATCCAATCCGGCGGCAACGCGGTAAAGATGGCGGACGGCGTCGGTGCCCTCCCAGCGATACAGGCGGCCATCCAGCTCGGTGCGCGAGATGCCGTGGAACGAGGTGAGAAATTCTTCCATTTCCTCCGTGACGGCGGAATCCGTGGCGGCCGGCACGCCATAGAGCTCGCTGCGATTGCATGTGGAGAGAACGACTGCTTCCTCTAGGATGCCCCGGCGACGCAACTCGCCGGCCGCGTCCAGCGCCTGCTCGGCGGTGAAAGCCACGCGCTCGCGAAGTTCGACGGGGGCCGTGCGATGGCTGCAGCCAATCAGCGCGACGCGTATGCCCCCGGTTGCGCGGCTGGCCGCAGGAGTTTTCGTGTTGGAAGCAATAGCCATCAGAAGAAGCGGTGGAACCTTGTGAGATACAAATTCACCAGCGTGTAGCTGAAAAGTACGATCGCGAAATTCAGGGTGCAGATACGTGCGGCGCGGGCGCCCCGCCATCCTGAGGTGCGCGAAAGAAACAGGTAGGCGATGTAAACGCCCACGATCAAGAGGGTGACGATGACTTTGGGATCGCCCCAGGCGTACATGCCGGTCAGGCGGTGCTCCCAGACCAGTCCGCTCGCCACGCCGAATGCAAGTGCCGCGAGTCCCACGAAAACGCTGCTGCGCGACATCCGATCGAGCACGTCGAGCGCGGGAAACCGCCAAAAGGGCGCGCCGGGGCGGTGCGAACGCAGCACGCGGTCCTGCACCAGGTAAACAAGGCTCAGGACGAACGAGAGGGCAAACGCAGCATACGCCCAGGTGTTCAAGGTCACGTGAAAGGCGAAAAGCGGCCCACGCGCAGGCGGTAATGACGGCATTTCGTGAGGCGCAAGCCAGCCCAGGATCGCCATCCATGCAAACAGAAGCAGCGTTACGAACGCGCCCACCGAACGCTGGCGATGGAACAGTTCCAAACCGAGATAGGTAAGGCCCAAAAGCCAGGCGAAAAGCGACATCGAACCGTAGAGGTCGTCGTATGGCACCGTATGAGTGCCCATCGAGCGTTCCAGCAAGGCGAAATAGTGGGCGACGATTCCTCCCGCGAGGAGAAGCGTGGCCAGGCGTCCCAGCCAGATCTTCGGGGCATAGAGGAGCCGCGCGTAGACGAGAAAGCTCGCGGCATAGAGTGCGAGACTCACGTAGCCCATGTGATTTAGCATCGAGAGCGCCCAATTCGCTCAAAGGATTATACCGCCAATCATCGCGGAGGCTACTGTCCCTGCGGATAATGCGTGCCCTAAGGCCCTTCTGCTATGATGATTAAGAAATGCCCACTCCGATGACGCAGAGCGCCGAAAACACGAAGGAACTGTTTCTGCGAGCATGCCGGTTCGAGCCAACCGAGCGCGTGCCGGTGTGGATCATGCGCCAGGCGGGACGCTACCTTCCCGAATATCAGGCCGTCCGCGCGCGGCATACTTTCCTCGAAATCTGCAAGACGCCGGCGCTGTCGGCGGAGGTGTCCATCCAGCCGTATCGCGTGCTGGGCGTGGACGCGATCATTGTCTTCTCGGACATATTGATCGTCGCCGAGGCCATGGGCATGCCTCTCGACGTGCCCGATTCCGGGCCGGTGCTGTCGAATCCGGTGCGCGACGCGGGGGCCGTTGCGCGGCTGCGTGAATTTGATCCCGAGCGCGAGACTCGTTTTGTCGGCGACGCCATACGAGCCATTTGCAAGGAAGCGGGGCCGCAAGTGCCCGTGATCGGGTTTGCGGCCGCGCCGTGGACGCTGGCCTGCTATATGATCG
This sequence comes from Candidatus Acidiferrales bacterium, assembly GCA_031296075.1. GTDB lineage: Bacteria > Acidobacteriota > Terriglobia > Acidiferrales > UBA7541 > Palsa-295. Next base: position 34,291 of record JARLGK010000063.1, on the reverse strand, counting down.
AAGGGCGCACCCGCGGCGATATTTCGGGCGCGAAGCAGATGTTGCGCGAGGAACCGCAAGTCGTGCGCGATTTATTGGAACGAATCGCCCGCTCGACCGCGGAGTATTTGAAGGCGCAGATCGCCGCGGGAGCGGCCGTGGTGCAGCTATTCGATACTTGGGCTGGTGAGCTGTCGACCGACGAGTACGACGCGTTCGAGCTCCCTGCGACGCAGATGGTTTTGCAGGCGCTAAACGGAGAGAGTGTGCCGAAGATACTGTTCGCGAAAGGCTCGGCGAGGCACCTGGACAGCATGGCGCAGGCGGGCGCGGATGTACTGAGCGTCGATTGGAACACGGACCTCGCGGAGGCGCGTAGAAAGCTCGGCCACCGCGTGGCGCTGCAAGGAAACGTGGACCCGTCCATTTTGCTTGGGCCTGTGGATGAAATTCGCCGGGCGGCGCGAGAGGCGATCGAAAAGACCAGCGGCGCGGGACACATACTCAACCTCGGGCACGGCATTTTGCCAAACACGCCGGTCGAGAGCGCCCGGGCGTTCGTGCAAGCGGGAAAAGCAGCGATGATGGCGGCGCGGCCATGAGCGACGTGAAAGAGGAACACGGCGGCAAGATCGAGATCGGTGCAGTCTCCGAAGAACTGCTGGAGAAATACAATCGGCCCGGCCCTCGATACACGAGCTACCCAACCGCGCCCGTGTGGAAGGACGACTTCGGCCCGGGCGACCTCGAGAAGTCGTATTCGCGCGCGGAGGAGCTCGCCACGCCGCTGTCGCTCTACATGCATCTTCCCTTCTGCGAGAGCCTGTGCCTTTTTTGCGCGTGCAACGTCTCGATCCAGAAGGATAAGAGCGTCGCGATACCCTATCTCGCCGCGCTGAAGCACGAGATCGAGCATGTAGCGGGGCTGGTCTCGAAGAAGCGGCCGGTGATTCAGTTCCACTGGGGCGGCGGCACGCCGACCTACCTGACGCCCGCACAGATGGAGGATCTCTTCGGGCACGCGCGCGAGCGCTTTTCGTTCGCGCCGGACGCCGAAATTGGAATCGAAGTGGACCCGCGCGTAACCAGCCGGGCGCATTTGGAATCGCTGCGGCGGCTCGGATTCAACCGGCTGAGCATGGGCATCCAGGATTTTCAGCCGAAGGTGCAGGAGACGATCCGGCGCATCCAGCCTTACGAAATGACGCGCGACCTGATTATCGCCTCGCGCGAATTGGGGTTCGAGAGCCTGAGCGTGGATTTGATCTACGGCTTGCCGTATCAGACCGCTTCGACTTTTCAAGCGACGATTGACCAGGTGCTGACGCTCGCGCCGGACCGCGTGGCCATGTTCAGCTACGCGCACGTGCCTTGGCTGCGGAAGCAGCAGGGCGCGTTCGCAACGCACCTGCCGGAGGGGCGCGAGAAATTCCAGATCTTTCGCGCCGGGCTCGCACGATTTCTCGACGCCGGATATCTCTACATCGGCATGGATCATTTCTCGCGGCCGGGAGACGAACTTGCGATGGCGCAGCGGAACCGCACGCTCCACCGGAATTTTCAGGGCTACACAACGAAGGCCGGCGCGGATCTTTACGGAATGGGAGTGAGCGCGATCAGTTCCGTTGGCGAAGCTTACGCGCAAAATCGGCGCGAGATTCCGGCGTATCAAACGGCGGTGGCGGAGCGCGGGATCGCGACGATGCGGGGATACCGGCTCTCTGCGGACGACTTGTTGCGCCGCGCCGTGATCGGCCGGCTGCTCTGCCACACGGTCATACCCAAGCGAGAGGTCGAGCGCGAATTCTCGATTTCATTCGATGAATACTTCGCCCCGGAGATGGCGCGGCTTGCCGAGCCATCCGCCGACGGATTGGTGATTCTCGACCGCGACGAAATCCGCGTCACGCCGCTCGGCCGCATCTTCATCCGCAACGTCGCGATGGTATTCGACCGTTACATCGAGGAACAGAAGATGGACCAGAAGCCCCTGTTTTCGAAAACGCTGTGAGCGCGGCGGGAATCCCATGAACACGCAAGTTGCCGTAATCGGCGGGGGGATTTCGGGTCTCGCATGCGCATACCGGCTGTGGCAGTTGGGCGTGCCGGTCACGCTGCTGGAGGCCGAGCAAACCGCCGGCGGACTCATCGGGACGGTGCAGCAGGACGGTTTCCTGTTCGAGACCGGACCGCAAAGCTTTCAGGGCACGGACTCCGTGCTCGATCTGATCCGGGAGCTGGGACTTGAAGTCGATCTATGCCAGGCCGACCCGCGCCTCCCGCGCTACGTGTTGCGCAATGGGCGCCTCGAAAAGATTCCCATGTCGCCGCAGGCCGTGCTGACCAGTTCCCTGCTGGGAGTCGGCACGCGGTGGAGGGTTGCGTCGGAGGCGCTGCGTACGACGAAGCCGCCGACGGAAGAGGAATCGGTCGCGCAATTCGTTCGGCGCAAGTTTGGGCACGAGATTTTGGAATACCTCGTGGCGCCGTTCGTTTCGGGGGTGTACGCGGGCGATCCGGAGAAGCTGAGCCTGCGCGCGGCGTTTCCTTCACTCGACGAGTGGGAGCGATCGTATGGGAGCATCCTGCGCGGGGCGATGAAGTCGCGGCCTGCCAAGGGCGCGGGGCAAGGTCATCCGCCGCTCTGTTCGTTTCACCACGGCCTGGCGATGCTGACGCGGACTCTGGCTGCGAAGCTCGGCGAAAGCACGCGGCTGGGCGCGCGTGTGGACACGCTCACCAAGACCGATGGAAACGCCTCGGGCCGCTATCAAATTCGCTTCACGCAAAATGGCCGGACGGATTCGATTGACGCGATGGCTGTCGTGATCGCCACTCCGGCCTACGTCGCCTCGCACCTGACCGCCGCAATTTCGGCGCCGCTCTCGCGCGCGCTTTCGGGAGTCGCGTATGCCGGGGTAGCCGTCGTAACCGCGGGATACTATGCCAAGCAGGTCGGTACGGTCCTGGATGGTTTCGGAGTCCTCATTCCGCGCAGCGAAAAGATTCGGACGCTCGGGACGGTTTGGAATTCGTCGCTGTTTCCCGACCGGGGCGGCGAAGGACGAGTCACGCTGACTAGTTTCATTGGCGGCGCGACCGACCCGGCAATCGTGGCGATGCAGGACGAGGAAATCGAGGCCATCGTACATAAAGAGAATGCGCGAATACTCGACATTACCGGCCAGCCCGTCGTTTCGAGAGTTTGGAAGCATCCGAAGGCTCTTCCGCAATACAACCTCGGCCACGGCCATGTCGTGGAGACGGTTCGCGAGAGCGAACGCGCGATTCCAGGCCTCCACTTTGCCGGGAACTACCTGGAGGGTCCCTCCATCGGAAAATGCGTGGATCGAGGCTCCCAGACGGCCGAAGCCGCGAGGGCCTATTTGCGCGACGGGGTTGCAAAATGAGTATAATGCTCCTGTGCAACCCATGGTCAGCCCACAGAAGTCGCGCCGTGAACTTCTCGAGCAATTCGTCGCCCAGAAACCGGGCGACGCGTTCGCGCGATATGGTCTAGCGCTTGAGTGCGTGAAGCTGGGGGATGATTCCGCCGCCGCTGGCCACTTTCACAAGCTCCTCGAATCCAATCCCGATTATTCCGCGGGATACTTCCAATTCGGCCAGCTCCTTTCGCGCCTCGGGCGGCTCGATGAGGCGCGGAAACTCCTTTCCGATGGCATCGTAGTCGCTCAAAAAGCGGGAGACATGCACGCGCGGGACGAAATGCAAGCGGCGCTGACGCTGCTGCGCTAGTCCCACATCGCGGCGAAACCGCAGCACATGCAGAGACCAAACCGCATTCCGCTATTTCCGCTCGACGTGGTGCTGATGCCAGGCTCGGAATTTCCCCTCCACATCTTTGAACCGCGATACAAGCTGATGATTGCGCGATGCCTCGAAGAAAAGCTCGAATTCGGGATGATTTTGGCCGCGAATCAGTCCGTGGCGGCAGTGGGCTGCACAGCGGAGATCGTCCAAAAGCTCAGAGATTATCCCGACGGTCGAATGGACATCCTGACGAAAGGTCGGGACGTCTTTCACCTGACGGAGTTGTTCGACGAGAAGGAATACTACGAAGGCGCGGTCGATTATGTGCAGGATGGCGCTCCTGCTCACGATGTCGAACAGGAAGCACAGCTCCTCCAGATCTTTGAGAAATGCCACGCGGTTCTTTTCGGAAGACCCTGGATGGACGTGGCGGCGGAAGAGACAGGAACACTCGCGTACCGCATGGCGGCTCTCCTGCCGATGGAGCTGGAGAAGAGGCAAGCACTGCTCGAGATGCGCTCGCAGCACGACCGGCGCGAGTTTGTGCTGCGCTGGATGGAGCGATTTCTCCCAAAGCTCGTGGCCGTGCAGCGCACGCGCAAACTCTCAGGCGGAAATGGCCACACCCTGAACTGATTGCGCGGCCGAGGCGCCTGGCAACTCTCCACCGAGCAAGATAATCCAAATTATGCCTGCGCGTTGCGTTCCACTATAATGGCGTGGTCGCATGGAACGGGTTTCGCGCCTTCATGAGGAATTGGTGACCGAATGAGTCCACAACCGAAAAACTTGGGCGACCTTCGCCGCAGTCCCTGGTCAGAAGAAAAGATGGCGCAGCGGACGGTCCGGCAGGAGCTCCGCGAGAATCTCCTGCAGAAGCTCGAAAAGGGCGAGCCCATATTCCCGGGGGTTCATGGCTACGACGACACGGTGATCCCGCAGATCACCAATGCCGTGCTCTCGCGCCATCATTTCATTTTGCTCGGATTGCGCGGACAGGCCAAGTCGCGCATTCTCCGCGGCCTGGTTGCGTTTCTCGATCCGCAGATTCCCGTCGTCGCCGGCTGCGAGATCAACGACAACCCGTATCGCCCGATCTGCCGCGTCTGCCGCGAGCGAATCGCCGCGGAGGGCGATGCCACGCCGATTTCCTGGCTTGGCCGCGACCAGCGATACGTGGAAAAGCTCGCCACGCCCGACGTTACGATTGCGGACATGATCGGCTACGTGGACCCGATCAAGGCCGCGCGCGGGGGACGAAATCTTTCCGACGAGCTGACCATCCACTACGGCCTGCTGCCCCGCGCCAATCGCGGTATTTTTGCCATCAACGAACTGCCCGATCTCGCCGGGAAAATTCAGGTCGGCCTGTTCAATATCATGCAAGAGGGCGACATCCAGATTAAGGGCTATCCCGTGCGGATGGCGCTGGACGTGCTGCCCGTGTTTACCGCGAATCCGGAGGACTATACCGCGCGCGGAAAGATCATCACTCCCCTGAAGGACCGGGTCGGCTCCGAAATTCGCACCCACTACCCTGCGACCGTGGCCGAGGGCATGGCCATCACGGCGCAGGAATCGTGGACGAACCGCGACGGCAAGCGCCACGTGCAGGTGCCGGAATACATTCGCGAGATCGTCGAGGAAGTGGCGTTTCAGGCTCGCGAGGATAAGCGCGTGGACCGCCGCTCCGGCGTCAGCCAGCGGTTGCCGATCAGCACGCTCGAAAACGTGCTCAGCAGCGCGGAGCAGCGCGCCGTGCGCAGCCATGATTCCGCCGTGGTCGCACGGGTATCCGACGTGTACGCCGCCATACCCTCGATGACCGGGAAGTTCGAACTCGAGTACGAGGGCGAAATGCGGGGCGCGGACAACATCGCGCGGGAACTGATTCGCGCCGCCATCGGCAAGACCTTCACCAAATATTTCAAGGATGTGAACTTTCAGGAAGTTGTGCAGTGGTTTGAAATCGGCGGAGAGCTGAAGGTGCCGGCGAATGCAGCCAGCGGCGAGCTGCTGGGCCAGCTCAAGAAGATTCAGGGCCTTTTCGAACACCTGGAAACGCTTGGTGTTCGTTCCAAGGACGATGCCGCCATCCAGTCAAGCGCGGCCGAGTTTATTCTTGAGGGACTCTGGGCGCACAAGCGCGTCAACCGAAGCGAGGAACGCGGTTTCTTCGCCGAAACGCGCAAGACACCTGAACCGCGCGAACCGCGCGAGCCTTCGGGCCGCATGCCGCGGCGCCAGTTTAATTAGCGTGCAGCTGACCGGCACGACGAGACGCACATGAAATATACAAAATATTCACGCTACGCCCCCGGCGCCGCGGACGATATAGACCTGCAGGAGCTGATGAACCGGCTCTCGGATTTCTTTCTGCAGAGCGGCTTCGAATCGCAATATGGCTTCCACGAGCTCGATATGGAGCGCTCGCGCGAGCACCATATGGACCAGCTGCGCGAAGCGATCCTGCGGGCCCTTCAGGAAGGCGATCTGATTCCGCCAGAACTTCTCGAGCAGCTGCAGCAGAATCCCGACCTCTCAAAGAATCAGGAACTCCGCGACTTAATTGACCAGATCATGCAGCGAATGGAGGAAGAGGGACTGATCACGCAGCAGCAGTCCGCGCGCGTGACTCCCCCACCTTCCGAGACGCCCGGAGGACAGATTGGCCAGGACCAGCCGAATGTCGAGGCGCGCTTTGAAATCACGGACAAGGCGCTCGATTTTCTCGGCTTCAAGACGCTGAAGGACCTGCTGGCCTCGCTCGGCAAGAGCAGTTTCGGCCGGCACGAAACGCGCGACATGGCAACGGGCGTGGAATCGGGCGGCAGCTCAAAACCATACGAGTTCGGCGACACGCTGAATATGGACATCAGCGGGACGCTCTTCAACGCGGTACAGCGCAACGGCCTGACCCTCCCGATCGAGCTCGATTATCCGGATTTGATGGTCCACCAGTGCGAATACCAGAGTTCGTGCGCCACGGTGTTGCTGCTCGATTGCAGCCACAGCATGATTCTCTATGGCGAGGACCGGTTCACGCCTGCCAAGCGCGTGGCGCTGGCGCTTTCGCATCTCATTCGCACGCAGTATCCCGGCGATTCATTGCACTGCGTGCTGTTCCACGATAGCGCCGAGGAAATTCCCATCGGCAAGCTGGCGCGCGTGCAAGTGGGCCCGTACTACACGAACACCCGCGAAGGGTTGCGGCTCGCGCAGCGTATTCTATCCCGGCAGAAAAAAGACATGCGCCAGATCATCATGATCACCGACGGAAAACCATCGGCGCTGACGCTGGAGGACGGCCGAATTTACAAGAACGCGTTCGGCCTCGATCCGCTGGTGGTTACGCAGACGATGGAAGAAGTCGCCAAGTGCAAGCGCGCCGGGATCCTGATCAATACCTTCATGCTGGCGAGCGACTACAGCCTGGTGCACTTCGTTCAGAAAGTTACGGAGCTCTGCCGCGGCAAGGCCTACTTCACCACGCCTTACACCCTCGGGCAGTATCTGCTGATGGATTACGTCGGCCGGAAGACCCGCAACATCCACTAAGACCTGCTTATTCCTCTGCGGTCGCGTCAGTCAGGGGCTTCTTGTATTTCGGAGGCTTATTGCGCTTGTTCGGGATGGTGCGCTCGGGCGGCGGCATGCCTGCGCCGAGACGCGCACGGCGGCGCGCCTCCGTTGAAACTTTCCACCGCGATTTCTTCTTGCGAGCCACGGGTCGATCCCAGGATTGTAAACCGAAACCGGTCGGCGGAGGGCGGCGTTAGTTCTTCGGCGAGACGGCGGCGAATTTCCTGCGCGCGAGGTCGAGCAGCTTCGCGTCCGTGCAGACTTCGTAGTAAACGCGGGTCCCCTGTGCGCCGATCTTCCCGCCGGGCAGAAGCTGGCGCACGAACCCCTTGCGCACCACAATCGGCTCGAGCGATTCCCCGAGCGGAACTTCCCCAAAGTAGAGCTGCACGCGCTCTTTTCCCCACGGCATCGGAAAATTGCCTCCCATCAACGACAGCGCAATCTCGGCGCTGAGCTTCTGAAAACCTTCTTCGTTCAGCACGATGCCATTTAAGTTGTAACGCACCTGCAGCTCTTCGCTTTCGTCGTCCGCCGCGTCATCCATTAGGGTCTGGAGCAGGAAAACGTTAAAAGGCGACGGGTTTGACTGAAACAGGCGTTTCGCCATTTTCGCGCAGCTCGAAAGACGGTCCGAGAGGTTGAGCGCGCGGGAGATCATGATCTTGGAGTCGGCGTCCTCCCAGAGAGAAGGAGCGGAATCCTGGAACGCGACGCCCACGCCGAGTTCCAGCGGCGGAAGATCGGCTGTCTTGGCGCGATTGTTGTACGCGGCGGTGACGGCCAGAATCTCACGCGCCAGCACGCAGGCGCGAGCCACTGCCCGGCGCGTCGCCAGCGTTGATTCGGTCTCGTAAATCGCCAGGATGATGGCATCGCCCTCGATGAATACTTTCGCGGCCCCGTAACGCTCAAGCATGCGTTTCACGGGCTCGTGCAAGTTCATGCTGAAATGCGAAGCGGGATTCATGCCGCGCGCGAGCAGGTCCTTGGTCATGCTGGTCGAGCCACGGACGTCCGCCTTGATGACCACGTGGTTGATCACGGGATCGTCGGCGGGCCGGTTTTCCTCGGGGTGCAGAAATTCATAGAGGCTCTTGTTCGAGCGAGAAAGCTCACGGGCGCGCTCCGAATAGACCAGGCTGATCCGCTCCATCCACGCGGCAACTTGCTGGTAGTTGCGGCGATCGCGGCGCAATCGCATGAGGTCTTCGGCGAATTGCAGGCCCACGCTCAAGGTTTCTTCCGTGGTCCGGCGACGGATGGCGCGAGATGCTTCCTCAAGCTTCTTCATCGAGACCTTCCGGGCCGGAAACTTTTCCAATATTTGCGCCACCCGTTTCGTTTCCTCGCGCTGGACAAGCGCTTTTTTTAGCTGCTGCAAGTGGACGGGCGGGCAATAGTCCGCGGAAATCTTGCGCATCTCGTAGCTGGCGAGAACGTGGAATAGGAGGTCGCGCTCCTCCAGCCGGTGGACCCATTCCTCCAGCAATTTCGCGCGCGTATCGGAGGCCGACTCGCCTTCGGACGACGCGGCTTCGCCCGCTGCGGCGTGCGCGTCGAAAAGACGATGTGCGTTGGCGGGCTGGTTCAGATAATCGCCCAGGCGGTTCTGGAGATCTTCGGTCAGAAATTCCAGGCGCTGCCGGGCGGACACAATCTGCGGGTCGAGTTCTTCCAGATTCTTTTCCAGGGAAGCGGTCTTTCGGCGAAGGTCATCCAACTCCCCTTGCGCGCCGGCTCCTGCCGTGGGCTTTCGTTTGAAGAGCGAGGGGAACGATCGGTCGCCATCACCTGCGCGGGAGGCCGCGTCGTCGTGCTCGGATTCGACGCGTGCCAACTCCGAACGCAGCAATCGCGCCTGCTCCAGCAGACGCTCGTGGGCGTTGCGGGCCTTCGAAAGCTCCTCGGCGCTGTCCCCGGCCAGCACGTAGCCGCGAACGAATTCGAGAAGGAGCGCGTCGAACGTCTCGAAGCGGTCCGGATCGTTCACGAAATTGCCGAGCAGAACGTAATGCTCGAGGAAGAACTGATCGTCGTTGCCGCCTTCGACGAACAGGAAACGGTTCTGCAGAAGCGGATAAGCCTCCGGAATGTCCTCGCCGAAAAGAGCGCGCCGCGTCTTCGAGACCGTGCCTTCCTCGACTTCGCGCCAGACGCGGCACAGCGTCTCTCCGACCTGGCGGATCACGTTCTTGCGGTCCGCTTGCATCTCGGCGATCTTCGAGCGCATCACGTGCGCCTGCTCGCTGTGCTCGAATAACTCGCCGCGGCCGCGGATCCAATCCTTGCACTCGACCAGAATGCTGGAAAACTGGTTGCCGGTTTCCTGGCTGATGAATTTCAGCAGAGCCAGATGGTGGAGCACGTCGGTCTCGACGGACTGCAAGAATTTCGCGCGGGTGGTCGATTCTTGCAGGATATCCGTGAGCAGTTTGCGGAACGCGGCGTGCTCCGGAGAGCCCGATTGCTTGCGGTCCTTGTCCTTCCCGTAGAGCAGGTTGACGTTGACGGACTGGCGAACCAGGTCCCCCAAATACTTCCGCGTGAATTCCACAAAGCGCGGGCTCAGAAAAACGTCATAATGGATATTGTCAATCCCCAGAGTTAGGTTGGTCAGCCGGATTTCGGCGGCGTAGGGCTCAAGCTTCATCCGCGCGGGATGGGCTGGAGGAGGCGCGATGTTTGTTTCCGGCATCGGGAATCGATGAAGAGTAAGGTTTTACTGTAGCTGAGGCCGAAATGCAGGTGCAATGGCCCGGCGCGTAAGTGATACTGTCCCTGGCCGGAACGGCGGCGTTTTCGGTTTTCCTCGAGGTGGCACGCGATGGAAGCGAATGGCTCTGCAAACGACACATTCGAAGATACTTCGGCTGCGAGCTGGGACGTCGAAATGCCCATTCCAACCGGCTTGAACCGGCCGATAGCCAACAGCGGCATCGATCAAGGTCCGTGCTTATATCTCGGCCCGAGTGGGCAGCGATGCGACCGACGCGCACTGGAGGGCGGTTACTGCGCCAGCCATCGGCCCGGAGCGACGAGCCTTCCGAAGGTGACGGGTTCGAAGCGGACGCTTGCGGCCATCGCGGCGATTGCGGGGCTCCTGTGGCCGGTGATTGCCGATCTGGTGCGCGAAATCATGCGGTGGATGCATTCGCACTGACGTCCTGGTTGGCGCGAACACATGCAGCCGAATTCAGCGTTTACGGGTAAAATGTCCAGCCATGTCGAAGCTACTTCAGGGAAAGACCGCAATCGTTCTCGGCGTATGGAACAAATGGAGCATCGCGTACGCGATCGCGCAAGCATTTGCCCGCGAAGGTGCCAAGCTGCTGCTCACGTATCAAAATGAGCGGGCCAAACCCGCAGTTGAGGAACTCGGCCGCGAGTTGGGGGCCAGCGGCTTCTTCCCGTGCGAGGTCCAGGAACAGGCGGATATTGACCGCATGGCGGAATCCCTGTTGGCGGCCGGTCATCGACTCGATATCGTGGTTCACAGCCTGGCGGCCGCAAAACACGAGGATTTGAATCAACCCTTCCTGCAAACCTCGCGCGAAGGGTTTCAACTGGCGCTCGACGTGAGCGCCTACTCGCTGGTCGCGATTTCCAAGGCGCTTTCGCCGCTGATGACCAGCGGTGGCGCGATTATGACGCTGACCTACCTGGGGTCCACGCGGGTGGTGACCAACTACAACGTCATGGGGGTAGCCAAAGCCGCTCTCGAAGCCGAGGTGAAATACCTCGCCAGCGAGCTGGGACCCAGCAACATTCGCGTGAACGCCATTTCCGCCGGCGCGATCAAGACGATTTCTGCGCGCGGGGTGAAGGACCTGTCGAAGATGCTCGAGATTGCGGCGCAACGGGCGCCGCTGCGGCGCAATACCGACATTGCTGAAGTCGCGGACGCGGCTGTATTCCTCGGAAGCGATCTCGGGCGCGGCATCACCGGGAATATCCTTTACGTGGACGCCGGATTCCAGATTATGGGGCTGTAGGCCCGGTCGAAAGCGCCTGTGCCGGATCCTCGATTTGGATGCGGCGAGTATCCTCGCTGACATGTTCCAGCCGAATGCGCACGACGGGCCAATCGGTCCGCAGCGCGAGCTTGTCGGGCCACTCGACGATCACCACCGCTTTCTCGGCGAACACATCCTCCAGGCCCAGCGTTTCAAGATCGTGGATGTCGCCAATGCGGTAGAGGTCCACGTGATAGACCGTCGCGTCGCGATCGTATTTATGGACGAGCGTGAAAGTCGGGCTGGTCACTTCGTCTTCGCCGGCTGCGCCCAGGCCGCTGGCGATGCCCTTCGTCAGTGTCGTCTTCCCCGCCCCCAAGTCTCCCGAGAGCAACACCAGGACGGGCGCCTTCAACTGCGCGCCGATTTCGCGGCCGCGCTGGATAGTTTCTTCAGAAGAGTGCGTGACAAGCTCGCGGCTAGCCACGGCCGCACTCGGAATAGAACTGGCGGTAAGCGCGCGGGATGGCGCGAATCAAGTCGGAAGCCATGAGCGGAGCTTCCCCGCTTTCTGCATAGGCGATGTCTCCCGCGAGGCCGTGCAGACATACGCCGAAGGCGAGTAGTCGCGGCCAATCGTCTGTGCCGTATTGCGCCGTCAATCCGGCGAGAATGCCCGTGAGAACGTCGCCCGTGCCTCCGGTGGCCATGCCGGGGTTGCCGGTCGAATTGATGAACGCGTGCCCGTCCGGAGATGCAATTACGGTTCCCGAGCCCTTCAGAATCACGATTGCATTCCACTCGGCGGCGGCTTGAAGCGCCACTTCCACGCGACGCGCTTGTACCTCTTTGGCCGAACAGCCGAGCAGACGCGCCATTTCGCCCGGATGCGGCGTGACGGATAGCATCCCTTCGGAGTGTTTCAGCGCTGATGCCCGGCCGACAAACGCGTTCAACCCATCGGCGTCGAGGATGATCGGCACCGTTCGCTGACCGACGATCACGCGCACGAATTTCTGCGTCTCGTCCTGCGTGGAGAGGCCAGGGCCCACTGCGAGCGCCCGCTTTCCAGCGAGGAGCGTCGCGAATAGGCTTCCTTCGAGGCAGCGCTCCGAAATCGTTCCCGCCTTCGTTGCGGCCAGCGGCTCGGTCATGATCTCGGGTGTATGCGCCGCTATGATGGGCAGCACCGGCTCGGGCGTCGCGACAGTGACAAGTCCGACTCCGGCGCGCAACGCTGCCCAAGACGCGAGAACAGCCGCACCGCTCTTCCCCACCGAACCAGCGACCACCAGCGCATGGCCGTAGTCACCCTTGTTAGCCGCAGCCTTGCGCGGAAGCCCGAACGCGATGAATTCGGCCGCTTCGCCCCAGCGAAGCCTTCCCTTCCCCGTTTCCTCAACCAGAGTCGGTGGCGAGCCGATCTGCCGGACAGTAAGATGTCCCACGTGCCGACCGCCGGCTCCCAGTATCAAGCCGGGCTTGGGCGCCGTGAACGTGATCGTATGGTCCGCCATGATGGCGACGCCCTGAACATCGCCAGTATCGGCGTGCAAGCCGGACGGGATATCCACGGAAACGACGCTGCAGGTCGGATCGCGCTCGTTGACGCTGCGAATGACCTCCCGCAAGCGGCCCTCGACCGGACCGCGGACCCCCGTTCCCAAAAGGGCGTCTACGACGATTAAGTGCCCGCTAAGTGGCAACGAAAGGCCCTTTCTTGCCTCCACATCGAAGGATATCGTGCCGGACTTTTTCCACCGCTTGAGGTTCTTAGCCGCGTCGCCCTTCACCTGGCGAGGGTCGCCAATCAGATAAACGACCGGCTTCGCGCCCATTTTTTTCAAGTGGCGCGCGACGACGAATCCGTCTCCGCCGTTGTTCCCTTTACCGCAAAGGACCACGATGCGCCGCCGCTCGAGATTCGGAAATCGAGACTGGATGAACTCGGCGACGCTGCGCCCCGCGTTTTCCATGAGGGTCAGGCTCGGCACGCGGTAACGCGCCGTGGTCAGGCGATCCACTTCTTTCATTTCGGTGGCGGTCAGAATTTTCATGGATGAGAATTCACGGCAGCGCCGGAGTTCCTACACGGGGCCAGTATAATGCCATTCCGACGATAGTTATGCAGCGAGGCTAGCCCATGCGCGCGACGACAACCGTCATGTCGTCCGCCTGTTCGGGAGTGCCTGCCCACTGCTCGGCGGCCACCACGAGATTCTCCGCGATGCGTGCGGCACGCGCATTACGGTGGCGAAGCACTTCCATGTTCAGGCGCTCCATCCCAAATTCCTCGCCATATACGCTTTCGGGTTCCGTCAATCCGTCGCTGAAGGCCACCATCAGAGTTCCCGGCTTGACGGGCAGTGTGCACTCCGTGTAGGCGGCGTCCTCAAACAGGCCCACGACGGTCCCGCCCTGGTCGAGAGCCTGGACCGCGCCATCTTCAATGAAAATGGGAGCCAGATGGCCGGCGTTCGTATACGTGAGAGTCTTGGCTTCCGCATCGTACACCGCGTAGAAGAGTGTGGCGTAGCGGTCGTCGGACGTGTTCTTGAAAAGATGCCGATTCAACTGCGAGACGATTTCGGCAGTCCCGACATGCCCTTCCAGCGCGGCGGTGCTCCGCAACGCGGCCTGAAGGCTGGCCATGAGAAGCGCGGCGAAAATTCCCTTGCCGCTGATATCCGCGAGGGCGATAGCGACGCGGGACGGTCCGAGAGAGATGAAATCGTAATAGTCTCCGCTGACCACCCGAGCGGGACGGCAGATGGCTGCAAGCTCGAGGCCCGGCAGAGACGGGATCGAATGCGGGAAGAGTTGCTGTTGAACCTGCCGGGCGATCTCGACCTCGTTCTCCAGGCGCTGGCGCTCGCGCTGTCCTTCGATTAGCTCGGAGATCGAGCTGGTCATTTCGTTAAACGACTCTCCGAGCGAAGCGAGCTGGTCACGATTCGTGACTCGCACGCGGTGACTGAAATCGCCCCGGCGCACATGCAGGGTGCCATCGTAAAGATCGCCGACCGAACGGGTGATCGTGCGCGTCAGGATTGTGCCTGTGGCCAGCGCCGCGACTTCCAGAACCAGGAATATCAGGCCCGCCACGAGGAGTATGTACAGAAGATAAGGCCCCAGAGCTCCCATGGAATTGAAGAGTCCGCTGTTCACCGACGACGGACGCAACAAGAAAGATGCCCAGACGGGGGCATCCGGCGCGTCCTTCCCCTCTTCGACAATGTGGTAAACGTCGAATATGGAGACGCCCGGAAGGCGCGGATCGAACCAGCTCCGGGAACTGGGGAGACTTCGCCTCGTACTGGCGATTTGTTGGCCCGTCGCGTAGAGGGTTCCTTTGATGTCCAGCGAAAGCCCGCCTGCGGCTCCTGTCTGCGCGGGCCGCATCAAAATCAATTGAATGGGCCCTAACTCCTCCGGGTATTTGTCGAGAATCTGCGAGGTCAAGGGAGCGATGACCAGCACGGTGAAGGACCCCGAGGGCACCGTGCGTCGCTGCGCGGCCACGAACGAGAGCTGTTCCTGATACGCCACCAACCCCGCGTAACGCTTTCCGTTGGCGGTTGCCAAGAGGCGCTGTCCTCGATTCAAGGAAACGGTCAGCCCCGGCCAACTCGACTGCTCGTCTGAAATCAAGCCCGCGATGATCGGCCGGGTGAGCACGTCGGCGCCAACGGGAGTGCTGCTATGAAGCGCCTCTCGTTCAACCGCACCGGCAACGGTGTCCGCGTCCGTGTCAATCACTTTGGTGGACTGCTGGACAGCGTCATTCAGCAAATGCGCGCCCAGCTGAATATAGAAAAGATAGGTGGCGATGCCGATCATCGTAACTAGCAGGACGATGGGAACTACCGCCATGAGGATGTAAGCAACGATCAGCCGATTTCGCAGGCTCCAGAGGACTCGCGTGCGGACCCAGGGCACCAAGCGAACCACGAAATAGACGATGGCCGCGAAACCGAGAAAACCGAGCAACGTCGAGAAGGGGAATGCGGCGCCCAAGGAGCGGGCCACGCGTCCGGCTACGTCGAGGACCAGGAGGGCGAAGGCGATACGGTCGAGCGGCGAGGTCCGCCTCAGGAAGAGCCACAAACGGCGCGGAGAGAATCGGCTCATAGACGGAGTCCCAAATTATGTCACGAAATTCTATCGCGGGGATGCGTTCCGAACCTTGCTGTGGGTCCGGCCATAGAAGACGTAAACCACCATTCCGATCACCAGCCAGATAAGCAATCTCCACCACGTCTTCGCAGGAAGGCTGAGCATGGCCGCCAAAGACGTGAGTATCCCGAGAATCGGCACCAGCGGCACCAGCGGCGTCTTGAACGGACGCGGAAGATCGGGTCGCTTCCGGCGAAGTATCCACACCCCGGCGCAGACGATCAGGAATGCGAGCAGTGTTCCGATGTTCACCAGGACAGCGAGATCGCCGATCGGAATAAATGATGCGAATCCGGCGACGCAAATTCCCACGACAATGGAGGATATCCACGGCGTGCGAAAGCGGCGATGGATCGCTCCCGCCCATTTCGGCAGAAGACCGTCGCGCGACATCGAATAAAACACGCGGGACTGACCGAGCAGCATCACGAGCATGACGCTGCCCAGACCCAAAACGGCGCCCGCCTTCACCAGCAGGCTGCCCCAGCGCACGCCGGTAGCATCAATGGCGACAGCGACCGGAGCGGAGACATTCAAATCTGCATATGGAACCATCGCCGTCAACAGACCCGAAACCAGAATGTAGAGAACCGTGCAGATCACCAGCGATCCGATGATCCCGATTGGCATATCCTTTTGCGGATTCCTCGCCTCCTGCGCGGCTGTTGAAACCGCGTCGAAGCCTATGTAGGCAAAGAAAATCACAGCCGCGCCGCGCGCCACGCCGGAGAGACCGAATTCGCCGAACTTCCCGGTATTGGGCGGAATAAACGGATGCCAGTTGGAGGCCGCGAGCGACGGATGTCGAATGACGAAGGTCCCTGCGATGGCGATGAAGACCAATACAATCGCGACTTTCAAGATTACAATCGCCGAGTTGAGATTCGCCGACTCCTTGATCCCCACGACCAGGATGAATGTGGCCACGAAGATGCCGACGAACGCGACAAGATTAAATGCGGCGACCGCATGCGGGAGGACCGCTGAGTCAACGCCCGCAGCCGTTAACGCTTGCCCGATGGAGCCAAGCTCGGCCCAGTGCCCTTTGTAGAAAACCATCTCGGTCCCAGGCGTCGCGATCCACCTCGGACTGATGTGCAACCCCAGGTCTTCCAATAGACTGACGGCGTAGCCGCTCCATCCTGAAGCTACCGTGGCGGCGCCAAATGCATATTCCAGAATCAAATCCCATCCGATAATCCACGCGAATAGCTCACCCAGGGTCGCGTAGCCATATGTATAGGCCGAGCCGGAAATGGGAATCAGCGAAGCGAATTCGGCGTAGCACAGACCCGCGAATGCACAGATGATTCCTGACAGGATGAACGACACAACTATCGCGGGCCCCGCACTGGTGGCTGCGGCCTGCCCCGTCAGCACAAAAATTCCCGCGCCGATGATGGCGCCGATGCCGAGCGTGATCAGATTGATCGGGCCGAGCGCTCGGCGCAGGGAGTGTTCCCCCGTATCCTCCGCCTCGGCCATGATGACCTTCAGCGACTTGGTGGCAAACAGATGGCTTGCCATGCACAGCCTCCCCGTGTTGGACCGCGCCAGTGCCGGAATCGTCCTCTTGGCGCTAAGAGGGAACCTTACGTTCTTGCCGGCGACTTCCCTGCCAGTTTCCACAGCCCGTAAACCGGCAGCCCAAGCAAAACGATGATTAAGCCGGGCCAAGTGTACTGTGGTTTATACCGCAACAATTGGATTTCGAGAAATCCGGCTATCAGAATGTAGAGCGCCGGCAGCAGCGGATAGCCGAACGCGCGGTACGGACGATCCATTCCCGGACGTTTCCAGCGAAGAATAAAAAGTCCGCCGAGCGTCAAGATATAGAACAGAAGCTGCGCGAAGATCAGGAAGTCGAGCAACTGACCGTAGGTTCCCGACAGGCAGAGGGCCGACGCCCAGATGCATTGCGCGACGAGTGCAACGGCGGGAACGTGATTGCGGTTTACCGTTCCGACGGCGCGAAAGAAGAGGCCGTCCTTCGACATGGCGTAGTAGATTCGCGCGCCGGCCAGAATCAAGCCGTTGTTGCAGCCGAAAGTGGAAATCATTATCGCGATCGCCATCAGGATCGCGCCCACGGGGCCAAAAATCACACCCGTGACCGCGGTTGCCACGCGCCCATCAGCCGCGAACTCGATTCCCCGCAGCAGCGCCGTCGCGCCGTGCGGATCGCCGGAGAGCGGGAGCACTCGCAGATACGCGACGTTCGCCAGCGTGTAGAGCAAGATCACGATCCCGGTCCCGAACGCGAGCGACAGCGGCAGGTTGCGGCCCGGGTTCTTGACCTCGGCCGCCGTGAACGTGACGCTGTTCCACGCGTCCATGGCGAAAAGCGAACCGACCATCGCCACACCCACCAGCGTCAGCGTGCCGATCATCCATGTTGAGTTGTCGGGCGGATACGGATGCATCACGGACCAGCCGGCATTGCGCCAGAAACCTGCAAAGTTCGCGCCGCGAGCGACGACGGTTGAAAAGACCAGCCCGAGCAGGACCAATCCGGCGAGCGATGCGATCTTGGTGACGGTGAAAACGTTCTGTACGATTTTGCCCAACCGAAGGCCACGCGTATTGATCCACGTAAGGAAAATAATGGAAACCATCGCCAGCAGGTTCTGACGATTGAGTCCCACGTTGTAGGGACCCAACTCGCCGAACCACAATCGCCACGGCCCGAATTTGCCGTGCCCGCCAATCCATTGCGAGGCCGAGAACCACGGCGCGATGACGCTTGTGAATTTGGCAAACGCGATGGCCACGGCTGCGATAGTGGCGGTCTGGATGACGAGAAGCATCGTCCAGCCGTAGAGGAAGCCAAAGACCTGCCCGCACGATTCGCGCAGGTATACGTATTGGCCGCCAGCGTGAGGCATCGCCGCGGCAAGCTCGCCAAAACTCAGCGCACCGATCAGTGTGATCAGGCCGGAAGCGAGCCAGACCAGGAGCAACAGGCCGGGACTCTGCACCTGGTGCGCGATGTCCGCAGAGACGATAAAAATCCCGGAGCCGATCATCGAGCCGACGACGATCATCGTCGAATCGAACAGGCCGAGACCTTTGACCAGTTCGCCGGAGGTTGGCGTGGCTGCGGTTCCCATAATTGGGGGAGTATTTGTCATAGATGTTACCCGGCGCGGCGCCTAGCCGTGGTGCGCCCGCGAGCGTTCCGCGATCGCCAAATATTCTTGTGCTCGTTCACCCGGTCCGGGCGCGGCAAGAAGATCCCTAATAATTGCCACTGAATCCGCCCCGGCGCGAAACACGTCCGCGGCCGACTCTATAGTGATGCCGCCTATGGCCACAAGCGGTTTCCGCGTCAGCTGTCGTGCCGCGCGAAGAAAATCGATCCCCACGACCGGATCGGGATTGGCTTTCGTAGACGTCGGAAAGATGGGCCCCACAGCGATATAATCCGCCGAAGTGGCATCGGCCGCGCGCAATTGCGCCAAGTTGTGTGTCGAAATGCCCACCCAGCGCGACGGGCCGCAAACGCGGCGCGCGTCTTCCACCGGGAGATCTTCCTGCCCGACGTGCACGCCAGCCGAGTCGGTCATCGCCGCGATGTCCGGGCGATCGTTGACGATCAGGCGCACGCCGCGCGGAGAAAGAATTGCCGCCAACTCCTTCGCCTGGGAATAGACGTGCGCCGCTGCCCCCCGTTTGTCCCGAAGCTGCATCAATTGGACGCCCGCGCCGGACAAGGTTTCGGCGAGAAGGGTTAGAGGTGTACTTGCAAGGTCCGGATCAAGGATCGCGTACAGGGATGGAAACAACCGCAGCCTCTCAAGAAATCGAATTGCAACAGATGAGCGACTTTCGCGGACAGGATACTACTTCAATTTCACGGCCGTGAGTCGATCGAGAAAATGAGTGTCGAATTTCCCGGCGATGAAGTCCGGCTCGGCCAGAATCCGCTTCTGCAGCGGAATGGTGGTCTTGATTCCTTCGACGACGAATCCGTCGAGTGCGCCGTGCATCCGCGCGATGGCTTCCGCGCGATCGCGTCCGTGGGCGACCAGCTTGGCCACGAGCGAATCGTAGTACGGCGGCACCACGGCGTCGGCGTGCACGGCGGTGTCCACGCGAATTCCCGGCCCGCCCGGCACGCGGAAAGCCGTGATACGCCCGGGAGACGGCACAAATGTGTCCGGGTCCTCGGCGTTGATGCGGCACTCGATCGCGTGGCCGTGAAACTCGAACGGACCGACGGCATCTTCGAGGCGCTCGCCGGCGGCGACGCGAATCTGCGCCTTCACCAGGTCCACCTGCGTGACCATCTCGGTGACAGGATGCTCGACTTGGATGCGCGCGTTCATCTCGATGAAGAAAAGATTTCCCGAAGCATCGCGCAGGAATTCGACCGTGCCAGCGTTTGAATAGCCGATCTTGTGCAAGGCCTCCACGACCTGCCTGCCCACGCGCTCGCGGGTGGCCGCATCGAGCGCCGTTGACGGAGATTCTTCGAGGACCTTTTGGTGGCGGCGCTGGAGCGAGCATTCGCGTTCTCCCAGATGGATCACGCTGCCGTGGCGGTCGCCCAGCACCTGAAACTCGATATGCCGGGGGTGCTCGATCAATTTCTCCATGTATACGTTCGGGCTTCCGAAGGCCTGGTGCGCTTCCGTACGAGCGGTCTGAAACGCGGGGATCAGCTCGCGCTTGGTGCGCACCATGCGCATGCCGCGCCCGCCGCCCCCTTCGACTGCCTTGATCATCAGCGGGAGCCCAATTTCGGCAGCGACCTTCTTCGCGGCCGCCTCGTCCGGCACGGCGCCATCGCTGCCGGGAATGATCGGCAACCCCGCGGCAGCCATCTCCACGCGCGCCCGGTCTTTTTCCCCCATCATTCGAATTATGGAAGGCGAAGGTCCGATGAACGTGATGTGCGACGCTTCGCAGACTTCTGCAAAATTTGCGTTTTCAGAGAGGAAGCCGTACCCGGGATGGATGGCGTCAACATTCGCCACTTCGGCGGCGCTGATCACCTGCGGAATGTTGAGGTAGCTGTCGGCGCTGCGTGGCGGCCCGATGCAGATCGCTTCATCGGCGAAGCGCACGTGAAGGGCGTGGCGATCGGCTTCTGAATAAACCGCGACGGTCCGTATGTCGAGTTCCTTGCAGGCGGAGAGAACGCGCAGGGCGATTTCTCCCCGATTGGCAATCAGGATTTTTCGGAACATAGAGTTTGGGACTCGATCCGCAGGCCGCAAGGACAGAAATCAGATTGTTCGCGCGGCACTCCGGGAGAAGCTACTTCTTGCCACGCGTTCGGATTCCGAAGAGCGGCTCTCCGTACTCCACCGGTTTTCCGTTCTCAACAAAGATCTGCACGACCTCACCGGCCACGTCCGACTCAATCTCGTTCATTAATTTCATGGCCTCGATGATGCAGAGCACCTGACCGGGCTCCACGATTGCGCCGACCGCGACAAATGAGTCCGCGTTCGGGCTCGGCGCGGAATAAAAAGTGCCCACAATCGGAGATTTGATGACGTGAACGTCGGGGATAGCGCCGGGCTCGGCGGCACGCGCATGTCTCCCCGAGGGCGCCGCGTGCGTTACTCCAGGAACTCCGTCTGCGGGCGGAATCGCCCGACGGTCGCCTACGGACGCCGCTGACGGTTTCTTCAGCCGGATGTGCACGCCGCCGCGGGCGTACTCGAACTCTTCCAAGCCGTGCTTCTCCATGAACGCGAGCAGGCGCTCTACTTCCGCGAGGTCCACGCCCCCGGCATCTACCACCCCCGCGACTTTCGATTTCGGTTTCTTCGCCATTTAGAGTTCGAGAAATTCGCGCGGTGCCGTCGTCAAATCGACGGACCCGCTCGCGGTTACGACCACGTCGTCTTCAATCCGAATGCCCCCAAGCCCCTCGATGTATACGCCGGGTTCGACGGTGAGGACCATCCCTTCCTGGAGAATTGTCTGTTCGCCCTTGCCTAGCCGGGGCATCTCGTGAACTTCGAGACCCAGTCCGTGACCTGTACTGTGGGTGAAATAACGATCAAGCTTGGCCCGTTTGAGCGTGTTTCGCGTCGCCCGATCGACGTCGCCCGCCGTTGCTCCCGGCCGTATCGCTCGCTTGCCCGCTGCCTGAGCCTCCAGGACCGCGGTATAGAGGCTCCGCACCTTCCGCGACGCCTTCCCGAGGAAGATCGTGCGAGTCATATCACTGCAGTAGCCGCGCAGTATAGCACCCTGGTCCAGGACGACCAACTCGCTTTTCCTGAGTGGCTTGGCGGTCGGTTGGGCATGCGCCCAGGCAGATCGAGGCCCGGAGGCTACGATGGTCTCAAAGGACGGTCCAGACGCCCCTTGGCGCTTGATCTCATGTTCGATCTCTGCGGCTAGAGCGAGCTCCGTGACTCCGGGTTTGATCCCTTTCAAGACCCTCCGAAACACGGCGCTGATGATGTCCGCCGCCTCACGAATGCGGCTCAATTCGTCGGCGTCTTTCACTGCCCGGAATTTCTCGACCGCTCCCCTATCGTTCACCCACCGAACACGACCGCCCGCCCCGTCCGCCAGCACCTGTTTCTGCGCCACCGTCATATGGCTGGCGGAATAGCCGACTTTGTAGCATCCCCTTCGCGCTCGGAGCGCCTCCGACACGGCCCGAAGGAGCCCGTGTTTGCAGATCTGTACACGCGCGCCGGAAACCTCCTCGCGAGTCTGAAATGTGTACCGGCCGTCGGTGAAAAGTGTCGCCGTTGATGCGTTCACCAGAAGCATTCCGGCGCTCCCGGAAAAGCCGCACAGGTATTGAATGTTGGGAAGATGCGACACCAGAACGGCGTCCGCGCCGATGCTCGAAATGAAAAGCCGGAGCCGGCCCATTCTTGCTGCGGGCCCGCTCCGGCTTTGGATTCGGTCGTCCGACTCTGCCGCCACGTCAACCAGACTTCAGGCTAGCTCGGCAGAATGCGAGGCGTCAGGAAGAACAACAGCTCCTGTGAAGTTGACTTTACGGTCGTGTGCTTGAACAGGTTGCCAAGGACCGGCACGCTGCCGACGAACGGAACTTGCTGGATGTCCGTGGTCTGCTGCGTGACGATGATTCCGCCTATGACCACCGTGGCTCCGTCATTGACGGTGACCTTCGTCTGCGCTTCCTGGGTATCAATAGCCGGGATACCCTGAACGCGTGGAATCGAGCCGTCGATCTGGTCGTTTTCGACGTTCACGTCCATGTAAATCGTCCCGTCGGCGGTGATCTGTGGCGTCACGTCGAGCTCGAGGACGGCGTCCACGAACTGGACTGATACCGTGTTGTTGACGATCGTCTGCACGGGGATTTTCGTTCCCTGCTTAACGGTCGCCTTTTCATTATTCTGCGTGATGACCTTGGGCTTGGAGAGCAGCTTGCCAACGCCTCGCTCCTCAGCCGCAGTGATGATCATGTCCAGGGCGAAATTGGCGTTCGAGTATGCATACTCGATGCCGCTCGTCGGTACACCCACTCCGAGATTGGTGATGAGAGGCATGGTGTTGCCAGTCGAGCTTCCGCTGCTGCTGATGACGATTGGCGGCTTGGGCAAACCGGGGCCACGAATGATCGGGCTCGATCCAACCCCAGAGGTACCTCCGATAACATTGTTGCCGCTATTGCTAGCACCTGCAAAGCCAAACTGTGTCCCGATCTCGCGCGAGAACGACCGGTTGGCGGCCACGACGCGGGCTTCGATCTCCACCTGCTGCGATTTCCGGTCAAGCTGCCTGATCAGATTATCCATCACGGGCAACGTGCTGGGGATATCGCGAATGATCAGCGTGTTCGAGCGGTCGTCCGCGATGATGTCTCCGCGAGACGAGAGGAATTTCTTGAGCGTGGTCGCCATGTCGGTTGACTTCGCATAGCTGAGGACGCGCGTGGTGGTGACGACGTCCGCGGCTTCGGCTACAGCCTTGGCCAGGTCGCGATTCTCTTCCGCTTCCTTCCTCAGCGTTTCCTTCGTTGCCAAGCGAAGCACGTTTCCGTCAAGCTGCTTATCCAGGTCGTTGTTCTTCAGGACGATGTCAAGCGCCTGGTCCCACGGAACATCATCCAGAACGATAGTCAGGTTGCCCTTCACTCCGGGGTCCACGACAACGTTTAGTCCGCTGATCTCGTGTATCAGGCGGAAGAAGTCACGCAGGTCCACGTCCTTCAGGTTCACCGAAATCGGCTCGCCCGAATACTTTCCGACCGGAGGCGCTGACGATGTGGCCGGAGCCTGAGCCATAGGAGCCGGTGACGCCATCGCCGGTTGGACGGGCGAAGGCGCGGACGCAGCGGCAGGAGCGGGTTGCGCATTGGATGCCGTCTCGACCGCGGCGCGCGTTGCCGCGACTGTTTCCGGCTGCTGTAGTTGCGCGGAAGCTGGAGTAGCCAGGGCAGACGAAGTTTGGGTCAAAGCGGCTGGAAGCACCGCGGCCGGCGATGGAATTTCAGCTGGCTTGGTCGCGACGGTTTGCGCAATTGCTTCGCTACGGACGGGAGATTCGGACTTCGTGGTTACCGTCGCCGCCGAGTCAGGAGCCGGCGCGTAAGTCGAACCTGTACCCGCCGCCACCTTGCCCACAAACGAAACCGTTACGGTGCTTCCCTCGCCCTTGATGCTATAGCGTGCGGGTTCGCGAAGATCAATCACCACGCGCGAGACTTCCGGCGTGAACTGGGCCAGCCGGATTTCCCTCACCGGATCAAGATTGCTGGCGATTTGTTTCTCCGTGGTTGTCAAATGCGAGCCGGCAAAGTCCAACACCAGGCGGTCCGGATTCTGCAGGTGAATGGAGTGGTAGTTCAAGGGGCCGGAGCCGGAAATGCTGACTTCGGTCGTAGTTCCGTTCTGCGCCAGATGAACTTGGCGGATCACCTGATGCGCTGCCAAGTTCACGTCAGACTTTTTCGCAGCCGTGGGTACCAGAGTCGCTTTCGCCGGAAGCGGCATCGAGCTGGCCGCCGAGGCTCCGATCGCGGTGCGCGAAACAAATAGGGTCAGGTCTTCCTTGCCCTGGCGCTCGAGCCGGGGCTCCAGACCCTGGGCCAGCAATATCTCCAGCCGGACGACCGGCTTCGCGCCTGCAGCGTACGTGATCACGCGGTAGCTCTTCACGAGATCCGAGGCGACCACGCGCGCACCAGCCGGGTCTCCGGCCGATACTCCGCTCAAGTCGAGCACATAGAGGCTATCGCTGGGGCGATAGGTCGTGTACTCGAACGGCGCATTGGCTTCCGCCTGCAAGCGCACAGCGCCGTCTTTGACCTCCGCCTTCACGTGCACCACCGGCGCGTCACTCGCCCGCAGCGCTCCATTCGTCCAAATCAGACCGGCCGCCAGCAGCGCGCCCAGTCCCAACGCCCTCCATAGGATCCTCATTGCTGCTCTCCTGCACTCGCGTAGATTCGCTTCGTCACCATTCGCTCGACCGGTTTTCCGAAGGCGTCCTTCGAATTCTCTTTGAACGTCACACCGTCCAGCCCAATCTTTTCCACATCCCCGTCGTACAAGCGGTCACCCTCCCGAATGAAATAAACGCTCTGTTCCGGGTTGGAGACCACTGCGATCATTGCGCTCCCCGAACGCACGGCGCCGTCCACGCGCACCGTGGCAATCACCAAGCCAGCCTTCCCAGGGGGCAAGTGCTGGCCAGCGTCCTTCTTATTGTTGATCAGCGGCGCAAAGGGGTCGCGCTTGCCGACCGCTTCAATCTTGTCGCCTGCCGGCGCTTGTGCAGCGTCAGCCGCTGGTTTTGCGGACTCGGCAGGCTTGGTTGCATGCACCACCTTGGCCGGTTTCGGGGCTTTGGCCTTGGTCACCGGTTTCTTCACCGGATTGGCCTGCGCCCACACGCCACTCGCCAACAAAAGCGACATGGCCAGCACTGCCAACAGCGTTGCGGATGTGTTTGCCATTTTCATCGTCGTCGCCCTACTTTTTTGTCGCCGGCGTCCCAGCAGGAGTTGCCGCTGGCTTCGTTCCCGCCGAATTCGTGAAGAACGTGGTGATCGTAAACGAGCCGTTGACCGTCGATCCTGCAGACATATGGAACCGCGAGCCGGTGGTGGTAAGAGCCGTCAACTTCAAGTCGCCGACGTTGATGATTCGCGACAGGCGGCCCATCCGAGAGAAGAAATCGAGAACCGAGTAGTACGGCCCGTCGGCCTCAATCGCGAAGGGCATCTCGAAGTAGTACGGCTTCTGTTGGATCGGGTTCGCCGTCAGGGATCGGATGGCCACGCCAGAGGTAATCGCGGCGCGCTGGATCATTAGAATGAACTGATCCGCTTCCTTGTCCTCAGGAACGATCGTTTGCAACGTCGCCAGCTGCTTCTGCAAGGCGTCCATCTCTGTTTGCAATTCCGCGCGGCGCTGCTTGTACACGCGGAGATTTTGGACGTCCGCTTCGAGAGGCTTGATCTCGGCCTGGGCGGATTCGAGTTCCGTGCGCACGGTCGCTATCGGCGAATACGGCACGTAGAACCCGGCCAGAACGAGAACGATTGTCAATCCCACATATAAGAGCGCCTGCAGGGGCCAGGGCCAATCTCGGAAGGCAGTTGCCATGGCTTAGCTCCTTCCCTTGGCCGCGGGTTGCGGGGGCTTGGTCGTACCCACAGCTTCGGCGTTCGCCGGGCCGCCCGTGGGGGCAGCAACCGCCACGGTCATCGTGAAACCGTACGTTTCGACTCCCGGCAACAGATCGTTTTCCTTGGCGCTCTTGATTTCGACCTGGTCGAAGTATCCCGATTTCTTGAGTTCGGTGATGAAGTTCGCCACGGCGTTGATCGATCCTGCTTCGCCCTGGAGTTCGAGGGCATCGCCCTTGCGATCCAGAGACGTCAGCCAGAGCGAGTCGATTCGAACGACCGTGTTCGCTACCGTCTGAAGCATGTCCTGCGCGCCGCTTCGATTTCGCTGCAGCGTCTCAATCACGTCAATTCGCTGCTGGAGCACAGACTTCTCGCTCTCGAACCGGTCCACATCCTGCTTGATCTGCTGCAGGCTCGCCTTTTCGGCCTTGAGAGAGGCGATACGCTTGTTCGTCTCGTCCAGCTGATGTTTCTGCTGGTAGTAGGTGATTCCGAGAATCACGGCCGCCAGACCAATCGCCACGCAGGCAAACAGGATCTGCACGGTCGCTTCGAGCGGTACGGCTTGCTTGGCGGCCTTCGGACGAGCCTGGCCGAGTAAGTTAATCCGGATCATGGCGTGTCAAAGCTCCTCAGTGCCAGGCCGACGGCGATGGCCAGGCGTGGCGCCAACTCGCGAAGCTGGGCTTCATCGTGACGCGCTGGATTGATTGCGATCTTCCGAAATGGATAGAGCTCTTCGACCGGCATGGCGAATTCTTCCTTCAAGAGGTCGAGTAGGCCGGGAACCCGCGCCGTTCCCCCGGCCACTACGATTCGGCGGATGTTCTCGCCGCTGGCCGTGGCGCGGAAGAAATCGAATGTCTTCTGGATCTCCAAAATCAATATGTCTGAAACCGAGCGCAGGATGGCCGTCCGCTGCTCTTCGCTAACCCCCGGCAGAGTTCCGCCCATCTTGAGTTTCTCGGCGTCCTCGAAGCTCAGGTCGAGTTCCTTTTGCAGCGCGTCCGTGTACTGGTTACCGCCCACCGAAACGTCGCGCGTAAAGAGCGGCGTCCACCCGCGGATGATGTTGATATTCATCACGCTCGCGCCGATGTTCAGAAGGGCCACCACCTGCGACGGGTCCGGCTCGTAGTTCACTTCGAAGCAGTTCTGCAAAGCGAATGCGTCGATGTCCACCACGACGGGCGTTTTGCCCGCCTGGGCAAGCACGTTCGTGTGGTTCAGGATCTTGTCTTTCTTGACCGCCACCAGAAGGACGTCCATTTGGTTTTCGGTTGCTTCCAGGAGTTGGTGGCTCAAATTCACGTCGGCGATGTCGAACGGGATGTGCTGGCTGGCTTCCGCCTGAATTCGGTCGTAGAGCTCTTCTTCGGTCATCAGCGGCATGCTCACGCGCTTTACGATCACCGAGTGGCCCGAAACGGAAGTAGCCACGTCCTTTACTTTGATCTTTTGTGCATCGAAGATTGAAATGATCTTCTCGGCGACCGAAGGGGCGTCCATGATGGCGCCATCCACGACGGTATCTTGGGACAACGGCTCCAGGCCGAAGCTCACAAGCTCGTAGCCCTCTTTCGCCTTCTTCAATTCGACGGCCTTCACCGAACTCGAGCCGATGTCCAGGCCAATCAGCGATTTTGTCTTACCCAGATTGAACATCGTGTGGCCCCTCGCTTCTCACTCCACCCCGCTCCGCAGGGAGGATTCCGCATAGCTTTCCGGTTTCGCGCGCTGCTTGAGAAAAACCCTTTGCCCTTCGGTTCTGGTTCGCCCCAACCCCATGGGGCCGTTTCCGGTTAGCGTAGGCCGGTAGTACTGATAGGCCCGGTACGCTCCCCTTGAATCGTTTATTGCATCCGCCACACAGACTGTCAACCCACATGTTTCGAGCGTGTGCTTTTGGTAAAACCCGGCCGGAGGGACAGGAAAAGCGAAAGGAGGGCTAAAACATGCGGTAAACGTTGAGGGCGTTGAGTTCCCGGGCTATTTTTGGGGCTTCCCAGGGGCAATCTTTAGCTGGGACCAGATTGTGTCAATGCGCCGTTTTATAGCCGCGTCCATCTTAATTTCGTCAGGCCAGCGTCCTGAAAAACCTTCTTCGGGCCATTTGCGCGTGGCATCAATTCCCATCTTCGAACCGAAGTCCTGCCGTCGAGCGGCGTGATCGAGCGTATCCACCGGACCGAGCACAAACTCGATGTCGCGCTCCGGATCAATCGCGCACAGCGCCTTCCAAACCACCTCGCGCGAATCCTGCACGTTCACGTCGTGATCGACGATCACCACGACCTTCGTAAACATGGCCTGCCCGAGCGACCAGATCGCATTCATCGTTTTCCGCGCGTGCCCGGGATAGCTTTTGCGGATGGACACGATCATCAGATTCTGAAAAATACCTTCGGCCGGCATGGCGACGTCCACGATCTCCGGATGCTGCATCTTCATCACCGGCAGAAACACCCGTTCGATCATATGGCCAATGAAATAGTCCTCTTGCGGAGGGGGGCCCACGATGGTCGTGAGATAGAGGGGATCTTTTCGGTGGGTCACGCAATCCACGTGGAACACCGGATACTGCCCTTCCAGCGAGTAAAACCCGGTGTGGTCTCCGAATGGGCCTTCCGTGCGCATCTCCCCCAGTTCGACATGCCCCTCGAGCACAATTTCGGCATTTGCCGGGACTTCCAAGTCAACCGTCTTGCACGAGACCACTTCGACCGGATCGTTCCGCAGGAAGCCCGAGAAAAGAAATTCGTCCATATCGGGAGGCACCGGCAGAATTCCGGACAGGCACGTGGCGGGGTCGGCGCCGATCGCCACGGCAACATCCAGCCTCCCTCCCTTGTTCTTGGAAAGAGCGCTGCGATAATGCTCGGCGCCATGCTTCTGGGTCTGCCAATGCATGCCGGTGGTGCGCTCGTCGAATACCTGCATGCGATAGCAACCTACGTTGCGCTTGCCCGTCTCAGGATTCTTGGTGATGACCATGGGCCAAGTGATGTAACGGCCGCCGTCCTGCGGCCAGCATTGCAGGATCGGGAAATCGAATAGCGAAAAACCCTCGGTGCGCACGACCTCCTGGCACTCTCCGCCCCGCACTGTCTTAGGGAACACGTTTCCAAGCTCTGCCAGCTTCGGCAGCATTTTCACCTTGTCAAGCAGCCCTTGCGGCGATTGCATGTCAAGAATTGAAGAGATGCGCCCTGCAACGTCGTCGAGCGAATCTACTTCCAGTGCCAGGTTCATCCGGCGCTCGGTGCCTACCATGTTCGTCACCGCCGGAATTCGCGAGCCGCGCGGCCGTTCGAACAGCAGCGCCGGCCCGCCGGCTTTGACGGCGCGATCGGAGATCTCCGTAATCTCGAGAACTGGATCCACTTCGACCGAAATTCGCTGGAGCTCGCCTTCTTTCTCCAGCTTCTTGAGAAAATCCCTCAGGTCTCGGTAGGCCACTTCCCCTCCCGGCTATTCTTGAGCGGCCCACTTTAGCACGGAGCCTCGCCGGCGTTGAATCGCTGAATGAGTCGCGAACATACCGGGAAGAATCGCGTTCCGCCGAAGGTAACCGGAACTATGGAATTCGCGTCTGTAGTATGGAGAGAAAAAGCGAGAGTCCAGCCGGAGCGTCGCGTGCTTGCTTGAGCACACTTCCCGTATAATCGGAGATCCATGTCGCTGAAAGAGTCTTATCAACACCACAAGAAGGTGTATTTTGTCGTTCTGGGCGTCTTGGTGGCGATCATCGGCTATTGGCTCTATGCTCGGGCGAAGGCACAGGCCCCCAAGTACACGACGGTCGTCGTGCGCCGCGGCGACATTACGTCGGCCGTGCAAGCTACGGGAACGATCAACGCACTAACCACGTCTTCGGTCGGCTCCTATGTCTCCGGGACAGTTCAATATATTTTCGCGGACTTCAACACTCGAGTGAAAAGTGGCCAGGTGCTGGCGCAGCTCGATCCCGCCATTTATGAAGCGCAGGTTACCCAGGCGCGCGGCAACCTTGAAAACGCGCAGGGAAATTTAGTAACGCTTGCGGCAAACGTTCAGGTCGATCAGGCCAACCTCGCGAAAACCCAGGCGAACGTGGGATACCAGCAGGCCACCGCCAAACGATCCGACGATCTTTTCAAGGCCGGCGTTATTTCCACCGATGCAAACGACTTGACGCAATCAACTCTCGGCCAGGCACAGGCCGACGTCCAATCCGCCCAGGCGGCGCTGGCGCAAGCCAAAGCACAGCTCGCGCAGGCCCACGCCCAGGTGACGGCCATGCAAGGCGGGCTTAAACTCGCCGAAACGAATCTGAAATACACGACCATCATTTCACCGATCGGCGGCACCGTCGTAGCCAGAAACATTGACGTCGGCCAATCCGTGGCGGCCACACTGCAAGCGCCCAACGTGTTCACGGTCGCGCAGGATCTGACGCGCATGCAGGTTTACGCGGCCACGGACGAATCCGACACGGGAAATATCACGGCTGGCGCGGCCGTCACGTTTCAGGTGGACGCTTTCCCCACCGAACAGTTTTACGGCCGAGTCAGCACCGTTCGACTCAATCCAACGACCGTTCAGAACGTGGTCACGTACAACACTGTGATTGATTTCAGCAATCCGGACGAAAAACTTCTGCCGGGAGAAACTGCCTACGTCACGATTCCGACCGGCCATGCAAGCAACGCCATTCAAGTTCCCAATCCCGCGCTCACGTTTAAGCCCGCCGCGCTTCGGCAGCAGTTGCCGCAAATCTATAAGCAATACAATATTTCTCGCGAGGCTTCGACCACACATCTTGGCGGCTGGCAAGTTGTATGGAAGTTGGGACCCGACCAGAACTTGATCCCGGTAGCGGTGCAATGCGGGGTCAGCGATTATAACAACTCGCAGCTGATTCAAGGCGATCTGCACGAAGGCGATGTGCTGGTCATCGCCGCCACCAACACTCAGACGGCAGGGTCCACAACCGGCCAGCGGCCACCGGGCCTTGGAGGCGGCGGTCCCGGAGGCCCACGATGATCCGTCAGATGGGGTTCGCGTCATGAATCCAAGAGAAGTAATTCGCATAGCGCTGCGGGCCTTGGCGCGCAACAAGCTCAGGACGATTTTGACCATGCTCGGAATCATCATCGGCGTCGGCGCGGTTATCTGCACGGTCGCGATCGGACAGGGCGCCAGCCAGCAGGTGCAGACGCAGATTCAGGCGCTCGGCACGAACATCGTTATGGTCTTCAACGGCAGCGTGAACACGGGTGGCGTCCGCATGGGAACCGGTGCGAACAAGACCCTGACGGCCGACGACGCTCAAGCCATTCTGCAGCACGTCCCGAATGTCGCGGCCGTCTCGCCCATCGTCCAGTCCAGCGTACAAGTGGTGAACGGAAATCAAAACTGGCTGACGAGAGCTACCGGAACGTCGCAGGACTTCAGCTCGATTCGGAACTGGCCGGTCGTCTCGGGCAGCTTTTTTTCACAGCGGGATGTTGACATGGCCGGCGACGTTTGCGTGATCGGCAAGACTGTGGCGACGCAACTCTTCGCGGATCAGAATCCTGTAGGCCAGATGATTCGCATTCAAAACCTGCCCTTCCGCATCGTCGGCGTGCTTCAGGAAAAGGGCCAGAATAGCAACGGCCAGGACCAGGACGATACGTTGATGATTCCGTTCACGACGGTCCAGAAGAAGATCTCCGGAATCAGCTGGGTTCAGGTGATCATGGTCTCGACCAACTCGCCAGAGGCGATGGCGGCTGTTCAAAGCGGCATCTCCGCCTTGCTCCGACAGCGCCATCATCTGCGGCCAGGCGAAGACGATGATTTCAGCGTGCGCAGCCCCAACGAAATGGCCCAGACCGCGGCAGCCACGGCGACCACGCTGACGCTTCTGCTCGGAGCCGTAGGCGCCGTCTCGCTGGTCGTCGGCGGAATCGGAATCATGAACATCATGCTGGTTTCCGTGACCGAGCGTACGCGCGAGATTGGCGTCCGCATGGCCGTGGGCGCGACGGAAAGAGATGTGCAAGCGCAGTTCCTGATCGAGGCGCTGGTGCTGAGCTCGCTCGGCGGACTCATCGGCATTGCTGCGGGCGTGGCGACCTCCGCGATCATTTCGCGCCTGGCCGGGTGGGTAACTTTTGTATCACCCGTTTCGGTTGTCGTCGCCGTCATATTTTCCGCGCTCGTGGGCATAACTTTCGGCTACTACCCCGCCCGCAAAGCCGCGCGACTCGATCCTATTGAGGCCCTTCGATATGAATAACGACCGCAAGTTTTCCCTTTGTGCGGCTTTCGCATTTTTCTTGCTAACCGGGGTTTCAGCCACGACTGCCGCACACGCGCAGGCGAGCAAACCTCCTTTCACGCCGGGTAGCTATTCCCGCGGCAACAGACCTTCTGGCGCGCCTGTTACTTCCCCTCAAAGTCAAAACTCGCCGGCAGTTCCGAACGCCTCTGCGGCCGACAAGAAGACATCCGCGGGCGAGGCCTTCTTCATCGTCGCTTCGGTGGACCCGTCGAAATCGCAGATACTGCTGAAGCGCCCGACGGAAGTCACCCTGCTCGTGAAAGTGGATGCCAACACGCAGTTTCTCGATGACGCCGGGAAACCACTCAAGATTGCTGATTTCCGCGCGGGGGACACCGTCTGGGTAACTACGTCCGGTGGCGGAGACCAGCCTGCGGCCGCCCGCATCCGCAAAGGCCAGATGACCGTCGCCGATCTCCACCGCTACTACGTCGATTATCCCGAAATCAAGTAGCCGCCGCGCGCTCCGCATTCTTGCGCGCCGCGCAGCGCCAGTGGTATTCTGCGTTTGGATTTGATCCCGAGCGGGCGTCGTACAATGGCAGTATAGAAGCTTCCCAAGCTTCGGACGTGGGTTCGATTCCCATCGCCCGCTCCAATAAAAATGGGCCTTTTATGCTGCACGCCTGTTTTTCATTTTCCGTTTATTTTCCGAAACTACAATTTGAGGGCCATTCCGACGAGAAAAATCAGCCTGGATTTCCTCAATAGGAATCTGCCCGGAGTACCTCTTTGTCATCTCAGCGGACGTGTGGCCCATCATCTCCCGCTGTACTGCACCGTTCATCCCGGCCAGTTCCCATCTTCGATTGCACCCACGACGAAAAGCGTGCATTCCGGCCTGTGGAAGCCCGAGGGCTTTTAAGGTGGGATGCAGCGCTTCGTGGAGCACCTTCGTTTCGCGCATTGGCGAGCCGTTCTTGGAGTGGAACAGGAACTCCTCGGGATTCTGAGTGCGCCCTTTGACGAACGCCTTCAGCTTCCGCATCGCTTCCCTGGCGGAAGCGGAAGGAAAATCTTTCGTGGGTGACCATCAAAAATGTTCTGCGCACGATGCAGCGCATCCTGACGGTCTACACCAAGAATAGGAGACATCCCCCATTCTGCCTCAATGACCTATCCATTCCAGAAAAAGACAAACTGGCCATGGAGATTGCAACCCGTAAAGCTGCTTCATTTTCTTGGACCGATGCCAAACGGATGGCGGATGCGGTTCAGGCGCTTCCCGGCCTGAACGAGGGCAGGAAGTCCCGGTATGCCACGGCCTTCTTGCTCGCAGCCGCATCCGGCCTCCGCTGCTCGGAACTGTTTGCCTTGCGAATGAACGACGTGGATTTCAAGGCGGGCATAATTCGAGTTGATGAGGCCTTCGACGGACGCACCTACACGATAGGGCAGGTGAAAAATCTAGCTGCCGATCGGAAGGTTGTCCTCGGAGATCGGGAGGGCAGGCCCACTCGTTGACCATGTCGATGTTGATGTTGTCTATCGGGAGATCCTTGGGTCGGACCGAAACCGACCGAAAGATTACAGACGAGCCGTGGTCATCGACACTGGGCCAAAGAGGACGACGAACCGAGACACTCTTCGGAGTGAACGGAGAAGTACGCTCAAAAAACGATTGACGGAGCCGACGTTGTTAGAGATGTCCGGTTGAGCTGGCAGAACTTATCAGGCATTAGTCTGTAATGGCAGCGAAAGAGTTATAATCTCGAAACGAATTATGACCAAACGGGCGGAAACCGCTCGATTCTGCGAAGGAGATTATCCAATGCGCTTTACTAGTCGTCTCGTCGGGTTTGGGCTTTTGGGGTTGTTCTTCGCAATGGTCGGGAACGCACCTGCGGCGAAGACTTCGGATGAACCAGCCATTCGAGCCGCTGTCATGGCATTTCAAGAGGCTTGGAACCACCACGATATGAAAGCGATGGG
>JARLGK010000062.1 GCA_031296075.1 Candidatus Acidiferrales bacterium | reverse complement strand
TCGCCATCGCGTCTCCTCCCTCGTGCAGTATAAGACGCGCGTCAACCCCAAGTTCTCACACAGACTCTCTAGCCCTGGAACCCTGCCTGGACGCTCACGCATGCGGATGCGCCTTGTCGTACACTTCCATCAACTGCCGTATGCTCGCCTGCGTGTAGCGCTGCGTCGTGGAAAGCGACACGTGTCCCAATAGCTCCTGAATCGCGCGCAGGTCCGCGCCGTCGGCCAGCAGGTGCGTGGCAAAAGCGTGCCGCAGCGAGTGCGGGTGCATGTCCCAATTCACGTTCGCCAGCCGCGAATATTTTCTGACCAGCATGTGCACCGACCGGTCCGTCAGCCGCCCACCCAGATGATTCAGGAACACGGCCTCCGGCGCGGCCTTCGTCCGGGGATGCGCCAGGATTTCGTCGCGCACCGGCCAGTACGCTTCGAGCGCCGCCTGCGCCTTCCCGCCGTAGGGCACCACGCGCTGCTTGCGGCCTTTGCCGAGCACGCGCAGCATCTGCCCGCGGCGGTCGATCTCTCCCAGGTCCAGCCCCACCAGTTCGCTTACCCGCAGCCCGGAAGCGTAGAGCAGCTCCAGAATCGCGCGATCGCGCTTCAGGATCACTTTCGCTTCTTCCTCGGAATGCGCGGTCGGTTTGCGCGCCCGCTTCGATTTGTTCCTTGCCGCGCCATCACCGAGGCTGTCGAGAAATCCGTTCAACTCTTCCGCCGTCAGCACGTGCGGCACGCGCTTCGCCAGCTTCGGCGTAGCCACCAGACGCGCCGGATTCTGCGTCACGAGTTTTTCGCGCACGCAGAATTTGAAAAATGTCCGCAGCGACGCCAGCCTCCGCGCCACCGACGCGCGCTCGAGTTTCCGGTCGTACATCGAACCGACGTATTCGCGGACCACGCGGTGATCGATTTCCCCGAGCGGCGGCGCTTTTTCGCCCGGCGGAGTCAGAAATGCCTCGAATTGCTCCATGTCGCGCCGGTATTCCCGGATCGTCTCCGGCGACACGTTCCGCTCGTAGCGCAAATACTGGATGAATTTTTCGATGATTGGTTGCATCGTCACTCGCCCATCGCCCGCTGCTGCAAATGTCGGTAACGCTGTCATCCCGAAAGCGGACGCAGTTCAGTCTGCTGAGGGATCCCTCTTCGACCGGCGTCGTGTCGGCCGAATCGCACGAACAGGCCCGGCCCCGCCTGCTCGCGGCACTGGAATTATAGGGTGCCGCACAAGGACACTCCGGCCCGCGGTACTCTGCGTTGCTTGCACAGCAACGTCGCCCCCAGCCGCCTGTCGGTAGCTTTTCAGAGATTAACCCGCCGCGCGCGCCGGCGGCCGCCCCAGGAACTCCTGAAGCCGGTGCCTTTGCAAACCCGCGAAGATTAGCGCCGAGGCCGCCTGAAAGAACAAGGCGCCAATCCACAGCCGCGGCGCCTGGCTCCAGAGCGAAGGCTCCATCCCGAAGACAGGCATTGGAAGTAACAGCGCCGTGTAGGCGGCGCCGCGAGGCTGGTTGAATAAATTGAGCGACCCGAAGAGAACTCCAAGAGATACATAGAAAATCGTCAAGTAAAGGACGGCGGCCACCAGCGTCCGCTTGCCTCGCCGCACGCCCATCCATTGAAGGTACAGCGTATCCCGCGACAGCCACACACACAGGAAGACCGCTTCATAGAGCGCGAGATGCAGATTCCATTCGCTTCCGGCATCGCGGTATTTGCCGATCAGCAGAATCACCGCGCCGCTGAGCGCGGCGACGGCAGCGACCAAATACGGCGTCGGCCAGATCGCCGCCAGCCATCCCGCCGCGCGCTCTCCCAGTTCCCGCACGCGTTGCCGCGCGCGCTCCCTGCTGCGAAGCAGAGTCAGCCCGAGGGCCCCGAACAAAAGCACCGCCGCCTCCAGCAGGCTTTGCTCGATCGAATTTGGTGTAGCCGCGGTTATCACGTCGACGAATTGCACGGTGCCGCGCACGAATATCGTCGACCACGGGAAAAATCCGAGCATCAGAACGCTGAGATACAGCGAAAACAGAAACGCCTGCAGCGGCGAGTACACCTCGTAAATCGACGGATCGCGTTTAAGGTTTCTTCGCACCGCAATAAGGAACCACGTCGTGAGCGACACATGAATCAAGGAAAAAACAATCCAGTGGGCGACATGTTTGTCGAAGAATCCGTCCGGCCAAATCGGGAACCCAACCCGGTCCATCATCCTGTAGGCATATCCGTTCAGAAGGTCCATGACATAGAAAGGACTCAGGCTTTGAATCCTCCACCGGATGTACAGATTGCGTTGCGCGGATAAAAGCACAATCGCCAGGAAAAAAAGAATCGCCAGGACGGTCCCACTCCGCCCCAGCAGGACGGAAATCATGAGGGCGAATGCATGGTACGTTACGCACCCAATCAGCATGAGAACGTAGACTTCAAGCACCAGCAGCGCTGGTATGTGCCCCTTCGCCGCGGCGATCAGCGCCACCGGCATTAGGAACAGCACCCCCACGTAGGTTGCTATCGGCGCCCCGAAAAGCTTGCCGATCGCCAGTTCAAACGACGTTAGCCGGGTCACGCGCTGATAATCGAATGTGTTGAGTTCTTTTTCGCGCTGTACCGATAGCAGGCAACAGATCCCGCCGCCGATCAGGGCGATACAAATCTGAGCGCCTAAGCAAAGAGCAAACACCGCCCCGGCGCCGCGCAATCCGAAAAATCGGAAGTCGATATCTGCGTGCATCACCGATTCCCACGTTGTGATGGACGCGACCGCGCTGATCACCCCACCGGCCAGGAGCCTCCGCGACCGCAGTTGAATCCGCGCGTTGCGAATGAATTCCGGATTCGAGAACAACAGGCTCACATCACTTCTCCACTCGAAATTCGCGAATAGAGCCGCTCGAGCGACTCCGACATTTCTTCGAGGCCGCACACTGGTGCGCCCTTGGCAATCAGCTCCCGCAACAGTGTCGCGATGTGCTCATCGCCGCCTTCCAGGGCAAACTCCACAGCGGTCCCCCTCGCCGCGACCCCGCTCACTCCCGGCCGCGCGCTCAGCCAATCCGTCAGCGCGAAACCCGACGTCGCCAGACGAATCCTCAGCCGCCGCACGCTTTTTCCTTCCTGCATTACGTCTTCCAGTCGTCCGACGCGCAGCAGATGCCCCTTCTCCATGATCGCGATGGACGTGCAGATTTCTTCCAGATCCGCCAGGATGTGCGACGTGATGAAAATCGTTTTGCCCCGCGCGTGCAGATCCTTCAGCAGCGCTTTCAATTCCACGCGCGCCTTGGGATCCAGGCCCGCGGCAGGTTCATCCAGCACCAGCAGCGGCGGATCGTGAATGATCGCCCGCCCGACGCCCAGCCTCTGCTTCATTCCCCGCGAGAGCCCGGTGATCAGTTCGTCGCGCTTGCTTTCCAGATTCATCAGCCGGATCACTTCATTCACGCGCCCGGGAATCGCAGCCTCTTCCATCTTGTAAGCGTGCGCGAAATAATCGAGGTATTCCCAGACCTTTAGGTCGTCGTAGAGCGAAAAGAAATCCGCCAGGTAGCCGATGTGCCGCTGCGCTTCTTCCGGCGCGCGCTGCACATCCACTCCATTTACCGCTACGGTCCCGAAGGTCGGCTCGTGCAGACCGCAAATCATTTTCAGCGTGGTCGTTTTTCCCGCGCCGTTCGGACCCACCAACCCGAACACTTCTCCATCGGGCACATCCAGCGTCAGTCCGTCCGCAGCGACGATCGTCCCGCCCTTCCCCGATGGCAGGTCATACTGTTTCGTTAAGTTATCGAGATGAATCATATCGGCGTGCGCCATCTTCTGTTACCCGGTCTGCCTTGTCAACGTCGCTCCCCATCCGGTCCGTTGCCTCGCCCTATCCGTGTTCATCAGGTCTGATCTGTGTTTATCAGTGTTCCGCAGTAAGCCTGCACAAAAGTCCACAGGACAAACTTTCTTGAAATGCGCGTCCTCTCATGCATCATAGTTAGCGTGCGAAACAAGGAGACGTTTCGATGAGCATTCGGAAGCGGTCGCAGGACTCGGGACACATCGACGTGCCGCATACCCTCGCGCGATCGGCCGAGATTTACCCGAATCTACCCGTCACTGGGTGCCGAGTAGATGTCCGCGTAAGTTCAACAAAACAAACGAAAATGGCACCGGCTACCCGTCACAAAATTCAGGGAGGCGCAGCGAGGACTGGTTGGCGTTTTTCGGGGAGAATTGTCCCTGCGATCTTGGCGATTGCGCTGGCCGTCGCGTCTATTTCAGCGCCGGCGCTCGCGAAACCGCGCCCGTCGAAATCACTCACGGTCGAGCGCATCTACGGCGGGCCGAGTCTCGGCGGCTATCTCACGCGCGGAATCGAATGGACCCCAGACGCGAAACGCATTTCGTATCTCGAGCGCGCCGGCTCCCGCGCGGAAATGTGGACGATGGACGCGGCGAAAGGCGACCGCAAAGTTCTCGTGAACGCCAATGTGCTCGCGGACGTGATGCAGCCGCGAAGGGCCAGCGCGATTCAGTCCACGGGCCTCGGCCGCGTCGAAGCGGAAAACTATCTCTGGTCGCCCTCCGGCGACGCGCTGCTTTTTGTCGGCAGCAGCGATCTCGTGCTTCTCGATTTGAAAACGATGACGTCAAAGCCGCTCGCACTGCCGGTGAAAAATGGAGCGCCAAATGCGGCGGAAGATGCCTCCGAGGACGTCGCAGACCCGAAATTTTCACCCGATGGCAAGTGGGTGAGTTTCGTGCGCGATTCCAATCTGTGGGTCGCGAGCGTGGCAACCGGCGAAGCGAAGCCGCTGACCGTGGGCGGCAGTGAAGAGATCCTCAAGGGCCAGCTTGACTGGCTGTATCCCGAGGAGCTCGACTCGACCACGGCCTACTGGTGGTCGCCCGATTCCTCGAAAATCGCCTACTACCAGATGGACGAGCGGCCGGTGACCCGCTATCCCATCATGGACATGAGCTCTCCGATTGGATCGATGGTTTACACGCGCTTCCCGCAGGCGGGCGAAGCGAATCCGGTCGTGCGCGTCGGCGTCGTCTCGATAGACAGCGGCGAAACAAGGTGGATAGACACGGGCGCGGACACGGACGTGTACGTCCCGCGCGTCGTCTGGCTGCGGGATAGCCGCCGCGTCGCGATCGAACGCCTCAACCGTGCCCAAAATCGCCTCGACCTTCTTTTCGCGGACGCTGCGACGGGCGCTTCGGACACGATTCTCACCGAGACCGACAAATACTGGATCAATCTCGCCGACGACCTCTACTTTTTCGCGGACAACAGGCGCTTCCTCTGGTCGAGTGAACGCTCCGGCTTCCGCCACTACTATCTCTACGATCTTTCCGGGCGGCAGCTCGATCAGCTAACCGGCGCCGATTGGGGAATTACCGGCAGTGGCGGCTTTGGGCCGGGCTCGGGCAGCCATGCGGTGGTGGACGAAGCGCGCGGCTACATTTATTTCCTTTCGAACAAGGACGATCTGCGGGGCACACAACTCTACCGTCTCTCGTTGCAGGACAAAACGATCGCGCGAATCACGCGCGAGGATGGCGCGCACGATGCCCTGATCGCGTCGGATGCTTCCGCGTATGTGGACACCTACTCGAACGCCATGACGCCGCCGCGCCAGGACCTCTATCGCATGGACGGCACGCGCGCCGCCGTGGTCAACGAAAATAAAGTGCGCGAGCTGGGCGAATACCATCTCTCGCCCGTTGAATTTCTGGACCTCGCGGCAAACGACGGCACGAAACTGTCCGCCTCGATCATCCGCCCGCCGGATTTCGACGCGACGCGGAAATATCCCGTGCTGATCAACGTGTATGGCGGGCCGCATCTCCAACGCGTGAGAAATGAATGGGACACCGACCCGGAAGCCCTGTGGCTCCAGATGATGGCCGAGAAGGGATACATCATATTCACACTCGACAATCGAGGCTCGTACTTTCGCGGCCATGCGTTTGAAACGCCGATCTATCACCAGCTCGGCAAAGTCGAACTGCAGGACCAGCTCACGGGCGTGAAATACCTGAAAGCGCTCCCGTATGTGGATGGCTCCCGCATCGGCATCTGGGGATGGAGTTACGGCGGTACGATGACGCTCGAAGCGATGTTCAACGCCCCCGACGTTTTCAAGGCCGGCGTTTC
>JARLGK010000061.1 GCA_031296075.1 Candidatus Acidiferrales bacterium | reverse complement strand
ACGGCCTGGGGGCAATCGGGCAAAGACGGCCGCGTTCTGAATCAATTCCGCAAACTGTTACGTCAAACCAACGAAAATGACCGAGGGCTTCTCCTTTTCGTGGCTCAAAAGATGGCGTCAAAAGCCAAGAGTCGCACGCGAGCCAAGTAGTCATTTTCCGGACTACATCGCATTCGTTCGTACAGTTCTCGCTCAATCGTAATCGAGCGCTCGCCCGTCACCGTTTTTAAGTCTCCCCGATGAGGACTCCCCGCCCTTCTAGACGGCAACTGAAAATTCACATAATTTTCGCGAAGATTCTATCGAGGCTAGGCGAAATTGACTGGATGGCTATGAACACACAATCTCTTTCAGACAGTGCACGAATTTCGCTCTTAGCTCGGATTGCTCACTCACTCACTTACTCACCATCTGCACACGGGATACCTACGAAGTGGGAACTGACAATATCTTGGAGCCTCAAGTCCTCCGCTCGTATAACGAGCTTCTACATCGCGTGACAGGCACTGTTGTCCAAAGCAGACAGAAGGCAGCCCCCACATCGAGCCGCCTGTGTTCGCACCGTGTGAGTGCACGATCAGGTGGAACCGTGATCTCGATCACAGACACAAGCATCGAACAGCAGCAATATTCAGAACCGAGCCGGTGCGGTGTCGCCGTGTATAGAATATTCAAGCAAACCTTAGAAGGCGAATTCGTTCACGTAACAACCCGGCAAGAGCTTGAACACGCCGTGCAAGTTGTGGAAGCATTCAACCTCCAATGGCCCGCACAATACGTCGTGCGAGATCTCGAAGGAAACGATGTATACCGGA
The DNA here is from genome assembly GCA_031296075.1 of Candidatus Acidiferrales bacterium. Classification (GTDB taxonomy): domain Bacteria; phylum Acidobacteriota; class Terriglobia; order Acidiferrales; family UBA7541; genus Palsa-295. Next base: position 65,602 of record JARLGK010000061.1, on the reverse strand, counting down.
CAGATTTAGGAACGATCCACCCCACACCGCGTCGATTGTCGGGCCCCCGAACGAAACCAGGCTAGTGCCCGACAAGTCGGATAACCGGACATCTCTAATCTAACAACGTCGGCTCCTAGTACCCGTGTGCCCAAAACCCCGCCCTGCCCAGAAACCTAGTTCGCGGGTCCGTCGGAATCGTTGACAATTCGCTTGCCCAAAACTGCGGCTGGGCCGCCTCAAAAAGAACTGTTTCTGGGCACCAAAGGGACTTATGAGAGGAGTGATGACGCGAACGGGCTGATCGAACAAGAAATATTCGGATATCCGGCAATTCCACTCATGCTCGAATCACGTATCAGTCGATGTCACTTCGAAGTGCAGGCAGAGGAGTTCCACCCCGAGGCATCGGGAAGTTTTTTGAAATGCGAGCTTGTAATGAACGGCTCAGATAGATATTGAGGATCGGTGACAATCGTCGTGACCACGACCCACATCTGTTCATCGGGTGCTTTGAAACTATCGAAAAACTCCTCAACGACTGCGTTCGCACTGTAGGGAACTCCGTTCTTTCGTAGGTACCCAGGGCGTAATTGCGTGGTAATTACTTTCATATAACCCTCTCGTGTCTGGCCTTCGCCGGGCGCCGCTCCGAAACCTCGTAGATTCGCACCGCCCTGCTGTCTAAGGCCTTCCCAGGTGGCGACCGAGTAGCCCTGCCATTGTGGGACTGCAGGCTGCGGGGGCAACTCCCCGAAATGAAGCAGGCGAGTTTGCGTTCCGGCATCTACATCAATCCGCAAGGTCGTGTCATTTTCCCAGGTAATATGGAGGTGTGCGGGCACGCGCATGATGGCGGCAGCGCCGTACGATCTGCACTGATTGCCTCTGGCCTCGTCGCTTGCGGGATCCCATGTGTCGGCAACCCGCTTGCCTTCGGAGTTCAGAGGTACGCTCGCATAATCACCTTTGTCCGGCGTAATCATGCGAAAGCGCCAGTCCTCGGTGACGACGGAAACCCAATAGCCTGTGAGGTCGATCGGCGCAATTGATCGCGGATTGGCGGGGCGTTCCGGAGGAGGATAGCCGAACTGGGCCACGAGCCGAGCAGGTAACGCGAGCGATAGCGCCGCCACAGCCATGGCCAGCACAATCGGTGTGCGTTTCACCAATCCTCCTGTCCGAGACGCCGCGGCTGAATCACTTGGCAAAGCCTCCGCGCGACCTAGTGTTTCTCGCTGAGACTCCGATACACGGCCTCGACGAATATTTCAGTAGTCCAGGGACCCTTGTTTGTGTCGTAAATCGGATCGTAGTCCATGGTGGGTTTGGCTGCTTTCACCTGCTCCAGGGTCATGCCCTTGCTCACCATGTCCTGAATGCGGTCCCGGATAATCGTGACCATTTCCTGATACACCACAACGTCTGCCTGATCGCAAAGCCGCCCGTGGCCGGAGATCACCATCGTGCCGCCTTCATCTTTACTTTTGTCGTCCGCCGGCACGGTCAAATCGAGAACGCGATTGAGACCTGCGATAATGGCCTGAATGCTGCCGCCCCTTTTGAGGTCGAAAACTGGGTAGCTGTCGGTCCGAAAGATATCCCCAGTGCTCACGACATCCGAACGACGAAAATAGACCATGCTGTCACCATCGGTGAGGCCCGGCTGGTGAAAGACTCGAATACTTTCGCCATTGAACCAAAAGCTTTTCTTAGGAACCGTGTACGTGTCGGTGGGCCACGCACCCTGGGGCATCGATGACTGATTTCCTTTGGGCATGCTCATTCGGTCAAGTATGGATTGAAATGCGATTACCGCCGCAGTGTCACCTGCACTTGCGCCGATATCGCCCACGACGTTCCCGCCCGTTATCGTCCTTCCGGCCATCGCGAGGCTTTCGTTTCCGCCCACGTGGTCCGGATCATCGTTCGTATCAATGATGTAACGAATCGGCTTGTCGGAAAGCCTTCGCACGGCAGCCTGGAGGTTATCGCTCATCTTGGCGAGCCCAGTGTCCACGAGAAGCACGCCCTGATCGCCTACCTGCACCGTGATGTTGGCACCGTCACCGACTAGCATGTAGACGTTGCCCTGCACCGGCATTATGTGGATTTCTGCGTTGGCTGGGTTCCCGCTCTGCTGAGCATGGGCAGATGAACGCAAAGGGAATACCCACAAGAAGACGCTGAATGTAACCGTGAGGATCGACGCAAGTGATTGTGAAGTGTTAAGCACTTTTTTCTTTATCGGTCCGAGTGCTTCCTTGCCGGTCGCGGGAGCGCTTTCATGGTCTTTAGCTTTATTTGGTACTCGGGGTACATCGTTTCCGCCCCACCCCTAGCCGCTTCCGGAGGGATCCCATATTCGGACGGGAACTCGTTGAGAAACGGATTCGTACCCGGCAAGTGATTGGGCACGACGCCCGACGGCCGATCGACTTCGTCCACAACCTCGCAGGGATACGGCGCAATCTGCTGTTGCGGAGCGCTAACGAAATCCGTCGTGCGAATGAATGGCTCGGTGAGATAAGCCGGGTCGGAAATAAGGACCGCCACGGTAAGGTAGTCTTGGTGGCGCAAGAGGTATGTCGTTACGACGGCATTTGCACTGCGAGGAATTCCGTTTCGTCGGATCCAACCTTCTTTCAGATGGTCGGTCGTAACTGTGAGAATATCCCCCTGCCATTTCCCAGTGGAAAAGCCCTGCCAGGTGTGGGGCGCATAGTCCGGAGGGTGCGGGCGTCCATCCATGTAGATTGTTTGTTCGGGTGACTGCCACGAAATGTGCGTGTGGTAGGCGATCAGCTTCTCGGTCTGCGGATCCACTTCCTTCCAGATTCTGAGAAGCGCGGGGCCGCGCCAGGCATAGTCGGACGGGTGTGGCCTGCATTGATTCTCGGGCAGCTCGAGCAACGTGGCGTCCCAGCTATCGCCTCTGAGGCGCGCCGCATCGTTGATCGGGAGCCCAAGGTAATCGCCAATTTCAGGGCCTGGAACGCGCTCGGGCTCGTCCTCGTGAAAGCGGTTTTCCCATTCCCCGCTGGGATCGGTTTGGGCGAACACGGGACAACTCAGCAGCCCCACAAGCAGCAGTGTAAGCCCGAGTATCTTGAACCGATCTATGCCAGCCATTCCACGCTCCTGCGGGCGCAACGCGATGCGGCACACCACAACGGCGGACGATGAAATAGCAGATTGCCGTGCGGTGCCGCTTGCAGAAACAGCACTTGATTGGACAGATTCGTGACCTGGTGACCTGCCGAACGGCAGACAGCGGACTTCAGAAGCCGACGAAGAACAGGTACGACCACCAAAGAGACTCCGGACCGCACGTCATGATTCTGCTCATGAGAGCGGGCTTTCTGCAAGCTGGTCAACGCATTCTACATTAGCCTAGAGTGGCAGGAGCAGGATTGATTCAATGGAGAGCCGATATGCACCACGTATCTAGAATTGACCTAGCTGCCGCACGAACGCCAACAATTTACGAAAAGCATTGCACTGGTTTTCGGCGCGCCACTTACGTGGATCACGCGATGGGCTCGGTTCATATGGGCGTGGGAATCTGTTTTCTCGAGCCTGCAGGCGTGGTTCAGCCGCACACGCACTCATTCGAAGAGAGTTTCTACATTCTAGAAGGAACTGTTATCGCACAGATTGGTGAGAAAGGTTACACGCTAGGTCCCGGTCACTTCGGATTGATTCGTACGGGCATGCGACATGGCTGGCGCAGCGCAGGAGATCGAATGGTTTGTTGGCTAGAGATGCAAGCGCCACAACCCCGTCCCGTGGAATACGGCCGCGATACGTTTTTCACCGGCGGCGATGTTGCCATGCAACCCGCACCGCCTGAGAGTCAAGACGCGGCCCAGACTGTCGTCGGCCACTTCGACGAGTCGCAGTTGCCGCGGCCGGGCGGCCCGTCACAGATGGAGGGTTTCAACCCGACTACAGGCGTCGCGATCAAGATGTTCGTGGACCGTTCATTCGGCGCGATCCATCAATCGCTGTTTCTGATTCAATACGCGCCGGGGGCAAAAATCGATCCGCACGATCATACTTTCGAGGAGTCCTACTTTATCGCCGACGGGCGCGTTCGTGCGACGGCAGATGGAAAGAAATATGATTTAGGGCCCGGAGACGTGATCTGGACCAGCGTAGGCTGCATTCACAGTTTTGAGAATGCTGGCACGGAGCCCGTCCGCTGGATAGAGACGCAGGCACCGCTGCCGCCGGCCAAAGAGGTATTTCGGTTCGAGCGCGATTGGGCGCATTTTGCGTAGGATGCTAAGTAGTGCCTGGCGGCTTAAAGGTCAAGCCAAACGGAAACGCGGAGGAGGACCAGGATGTCGAGCAACGAGAACACGCCAAACACCAAAGTGAATGACACGACGCGCAGGCGGCCGTTCACTTCGAAAGAGTTCATTGATAGCCTGCGCGATGGGCGCGAGATTTGGATTTACGGCGAGCGAGTGAAGGACGTTTCTACGCACCCGGCCTTCCGCAATACGGTTCGGATGTTGGCCCGTTTGTACGACGCGTTGCACGATCAACGGAAGACCATACTTTGCACCGAGACCGATACGGGCAATGGCGGCTACACCCACAAATTCTTCAAACCGGCACGCAATGCGGAAGAAATGGTGGGGGCGCGGGATGCGATCGCGGAGTGGGCGCGCGTGACCTATGGCTGGATGGGGCGCAGCCCGGATTACAAGGCTGCGTTCCTTGCGACGCTGGGGGCGAACTCGGAGTTTTATGCGCCATATCAGGAGAATGCCCGGCGTTGGTACAAGAAAGTGCAGGAGGAAGTCACCTTCGTCAATCACGCCATCGTCAATCCTCCGGTGGATCGCAACAAAGAACTTTCCGAGGTGCGCGATGTTTACATGCACGTCGAGAAGGAAACGGATGGCGGCTTGATCGTCAGCGGCGCGAAGGTTGTCGCTACGACTTCGACCCTTACGAATTACAACTTCATTGCAAACAATGGCGCATTGCCCATCAAAACAAAGGATTTTGCCTTCGTCTGCATCGCGCCTACGAATTCGCCGGGCCTCAAACTCTTCTGCCGACCGTCCTATGAGATGACTGCGGGTGTAATGGGCAGTCCGTTCGATTACCCGCTTTCGAGCCGGCTCGATGAGAACGACTCAATCCTGGTTTTCGATAAAGTGTTTATCCCGTGGGAAAATGTCTTCGCTTATGGCGACATCGAGAAGGTCAATAACTTCTTTCCGCGCTCGGGTTTCCTTCCGCGTTTCATGTTTCACGGTTGCACGCGGTTGGCGGTCAAGCTTGATTTTATCGCCGGGCTGTTGCTCAAGGGAGTTGACGCTACGGGCGCGAAGGATTTTCGAGGCGTACAAGTACAGGTGGGTGAAGTGCTGGCTTGGCGCAACCTGTTCTGGGCCCTGACCGATGCGATGGCTCGTACGACCACTCCGTGGACGCCGGGTTACGTCCTGCCCAATCTCGATTACGGTTTGGCGTATCGCGTCATGTCCAGCATGGCTTATCCGCGGCTCAAGGAGATCATCGAGAACGTGCTCGCCAGCGCACTGATTTACCTCCCCTCCCATGCCAACGACTTCAAACAGCCAGAAATCCGCAAGCACCTCGACCAATACGTGCGCGGTTCGAACGGTTACTCGGCCGTGGATCGCGTAAAACTGATGAAACTGATGTGGGATGCGATGGGAACAGAGTTTGGCGGACGGCATGAGCTATACGAGCGCAACTACTTTGGCAACCACGAGAGTATTCGTTTCGAGATCTTGATGGTGGCCGAATCGATGGGCCAATCCGCGAAGTACAAGGGCTTCGCCGAAGAATGCATGGCGGAATACAACCTGGACGGCTGGACAGTGCCGGATTTGATTAATCCGGATGACATCAGTGCGGTCATGAAGGGCGGGAATCGAAAGACGTAGGCAAATCAGAGGAGACATCCCATCGAACGCGCTCCCTCTTTCGATCCAATCCAGTTCCGAAACGCTTTAGGGCGATTTGCCAGTGGTGTTACCGTCGTAACGGCCCGTTACGAAGAGCATACGCACGGCATGACTGCCAATGCGTTTGTCTCAGTGTCTCTTGATCCCCCGCTCGTGCTGGTTTCATTGGACAATCGCTCATACATGCACCGGATACTTCCACGCGTTGGCCGCTACGGGGTTAGCGTGCTGGCAGAAAACCAGGAGGTGTTAAGTAATCACTTCGCTGGACATACGGTGGAGGGGCTCGAAATTCGTTTCACAATGAGGAAGGACATTCCTCTACTGGAAGGCGCGGTCGCCTATTTTGTTGTGCAAGTGATCGACGCGCATCCGGCTGGCGATCACTCGTTGTATGTCGGCCGGGTAGAGCACTTCGAGTCGCGGGACGATAAGCCTTTGCTGTTCTATGCTGGAAGATATCAACAGTTGGGCGCGGAGAAGCTGAGGCCTACGCAGTGGCCGCAAGACGACTTCTCGTTATTCTCGATCGGCAATATTGACCCGCCAATCACCTAATACTGGCAACGCTGTTTAGTCAGAATCGCCATGAAGCCAATTTGCGGTGGTCAAGCGATAGCTTGTCGCCGATAACTCGCTGGAGAAACTCCCACGAGTCGCAGAAACCAGTTGGAGAGATGACTTTGTGATGAAAAACCCACGGCCAAAGCAATATCGGCGATTGGGGCATCGGTGTTCGCTAGTAGATTCCTGGCTTTTTGAATACGGCGTCCAATCACATATTGATGTGGAGACTGACCGACGGCAGTCTTAAAGGCGCGAGGCAAGTAAAGTGGACTGATCTCCGCCTCCGCCGCTATCACCTCGAGGCTCAGATCGCGGTCGAGGTTTTCCTCGATGAAGTCAACTAATCTCCTCATTTTTGGATTGGATATGGGCCTTGCAGTTGGTGTGCGGTCTGGTAACGACCGCGCCGAATGATGTCGCGCGAGATGCACGGCTATCATCTGCGCCAACGTATCTATATAGAGCCCTTCCCGCACGCTTCCATCCTGAAGTGCCGTGACAATCGCCATGGACAATTGTTCGAGCAACGGATCCAAGACGGCAAACCGAGGCACAATCTGAGCAGATGATGCCTCGCATCCGTACATTTCATTGACCGCAGTTGCGTAAACCGAATCGCGCAAATAAACCTGAAGAATTTCAGGATGCCCAGAATGCTGCCACTGGGCGGTAGTTCCAGCAGGTGTCACACAAATTCGACGGGGACCGATGAGAGCTCTCTCACGCGGCGCGCCGGAGATCTTGCGCGTGACCGCAGTTGGATGACACAAATGGTAGATTAGAAAAGGATGGCGAACGCCCGATTCGATTGCATCAAAAGGGGCCTCTTCGATGATGGCGGCATAGAGGGAGCGCCAACCCACGTCAGCACTGTGGGCTATTAGGCGGTTATAAGGCCTAAGGACTCTTCCATGCGTTTCGCGAACCGTGAAAACCCTGTTCGTTCCTGCGGTCACGGAGCGCACCCTCTTCAAGGTATAAAGATCTCAACCCGTCTTGCAGGGCTATTAGTTGGGCTGATCCTATTGACAGGCACCGTTCAAGTCAAGACTGTTGGTACAAGCGAGCCGCAATTCAGAGGAATGGACCGCCATCGTTCCGGAGCGATGCGGCTGGCCTAGCGCCTGCGGACCTTCTGCATCGAAAACATGTGTTTGTGGGCAAACAGAACTGCGATTTCCTAGGCTGTCAATTCAAGCACTTGCCGGCCACTTGTAAGCGGGGTTTCTGGGCAGAGCAACGCTCCGCGTGCTAGTACCCACTTGATTGCATAACAATGTCGGCTCCTCGACCCGGGTAAGCTGTGGTTTGGAAGCGCAATAAAGACCAAGACCCACGTAAGGCATCCGAGCGAGGAGCTGAAACAGAAGGCCGTAGAGATGCTCGTGAGGGGACAAACAGCGGTACTAGCCGCTACAAAATCCGCTACAGGGGTCTTCAACTCGACGAAAAGCCAAATAGGGGAAACCGCAACTACGGGCAGGTCAGTAGGATGAATGGTAGGCCCGTGCGGGCTCGAACCGCAGACCTCCACCGTGTCAAGGTGGCGCTCTAGCCAACTGAGCTACGGGCCTATCGTGCGAACGACTCGAATAATACTAACACGCGGCAGAAGGTGCTGAACAGTAATGAGGTCTGCGCCCAGACCGAGTTTTTGCACCACGGCGAATGGAGAGTCTCCATTGCTTGTTCGCGGGACTTTCCAGCTTTTTGCGAAGCTGGAGTCGAGACCCGAACGAACTTCACCGATTCGACGGCGCCGCGCAGCAAGCTTCTCCGGCCGAAGGTCGCTTCCAGGACTCGCCGAAGCCCCGCTTTTCGCGTAGTACTAGGACCACCTGTCAGTAACACACTATTCATATTCCTATCACAGGCGATTCAATCGGAGCCGTTAACGTCAGGTCGCTTTCTCTTTTGCGTCTCGGGTGTGGCCGCACGGGAGATTTGGCGAACGTCAGAACATTCCATGAACGTTGGATTTCTCTAAAGATTCCCGGAAGACGTGGGCGCTTTACGTGGAGTTTTCTCACGCGGCTGGCTAGAGGCGGCTCTCAGTTTGAAAGACGCCAAGCTCACGCGGAAATCGAATTGAGATCGTCGCGTTGTGGTGTTTGTCGCTATCCGTATTCGATAGAAAATTTCAAGGAGGAATGAATGCGAGCACTTGCAGCATGTATTTTATCCCTCGGCCTCGTGGTATTGCCTGCGTTGGCCGCTACAGGTAATGCGGCGGACAAAGACGCCGCAGCGGGCGCAAGAATGAGTTCTGCAGCGAGCGCGGCGAGTAGCCCCGCTCCAGCTGCTGCCCCGAACGCTGACCCGGCTCCCAAAGCCGAAGCATCGAGTTCCGAGATATCCGCCGAGCTACAGCAGCTCCGCGAACTTCTCGAATCGCAGGCAAAGCAGCTGCAGCAACAGCAGGCAAAGATGGAACTGCTCGAGGAACAACTGCACGCTGCGAGTGTCGCCGGAGCGGGCCTAGCCGCGGCTCCTGCCGGTGCGGATCCTGCGGGTATTGGACCGGTCACAGGCGTGGCGGCAAGCTCCAACCCGTCGAACCTCGCGGCCAGTCAGGAAAAGACCGGGCCTCCGACCTCGATCTCGTTCAAAGGCATCACGCTTACTCCGGGTGGCTTCATGGCGGCGGAAACGGTATGGCGCCAGAAGGCGCTGGCCTCGGACATCAATTCCACCCTCAGCTCCAATCCCTTTAATGGCGCCTCGAATGCCCACATATCTGAGTTTCAAGCCAGCGGCCGTCAGTCGCGCATCTCGATGTTGGCCGAAGGGAAGCTGGACAATGTCAAGATCGGCGGCTACTACGAAATGGATTTCCTCTCCGCCGGCGTTACATCAAACAACAACCAGAGCAACAGCTACACCATGCGCCAGCGCCAGTTCTGGGCTCAGGCCGCCTTCAACAGCGGCTGGACCTTTACCGGGGGCCAGCAGTGGAGCCTCCTGACGGAAACCAACAAGGGCATGGATAACCGCACCGAGGCTTTGCCGCAGACCATCGACGCGCAGTACCACATCGGCTTTAGCTGGGCGCGGCAGTACGGATTCCGCGTCACCAAGAACTTCAACAACAAGGTCTGGCTTGGCTTCGCAGTGGAGGAAGCCCAACCTACAATTACGGTTCACGGCAACCCCACGGCCCAAGCTGCCTCGACAACGCTCACATGCACAACTCCTGGCACGAATGGGTGCAGCGCTGGCGGTACCTACACCATCAACCTCAACCCGACATTCAACAATTTCCTGCTCGGCGCTTTCGGTACCAGCGGCGGTCTCTACAATCCGCTCGCCAATTACGGGTACAACGATGCTCCAGACTTTGTCCTCAAGGCGGTCTTTGAACCCGGTTTCGGCCACTACGAGATCTTCGGCGTGGCGGGCGTGGTCCACGACCGCACCTTCCCGTGCGTCGTGAACTCCGCAACTTTGTTGGGGTGCACCGGCGCCACCCCGGCTCTGTCTGGCTTCGGCGCCACGAATAATTCCGCAGGGACCGGTGGTATCGGGGCCAACGCGCGGTGGAACCTGTTCGAGAAGAAGGTTGACCTCGGCGTTCACTTCATGGGCGGCACCGGCATCGGACGGTACGGCTCCGGCGGATTGGCCGACCTTACTGTTCGCCCCGACGGCACGCTCGTTCCAATCCACAACTTCCAAGCCCTCGGCACGCTGCAGTTCCATCCAACGCCGAAACTGGACATCAACCTCAACATCGGCGGCGAATTCGAGGAGCGCACTGCCTACATGAAGTCTGCCTCGGGCGTCTTTGGCCCTTGCATCGAGGCGACTACCGGGTCCGGCATATGCAACGAGGGGTATGGTTACAAGAGCCTGAACAACTCCGGATGCTGGACGGAGACGGAGCCACTCACTGGGCCGGCGACCAACACCAACCTCGGCGTCCCAACTGGCGTCGGCGGCGGCACGGGCTTCATTCCCGGCCCGCTCGGCAGCTGCACGGGCGACACGCGAAACCTGATCGAGGGAACCATCGGGTTTTGGTATCGCTTCTATAAGGGCCCGAAAGGTACCGTGCAGTTCGGCATGCAGTATTCCAACCTTATCCGCAACACTTGGCGCGGCGTTGGAAGCACCACGCTCCCCATCGCAGCAAGCGGGCAGCCGCACTCGGACAACAACATGGTGTTCACCTCGTTCCGCTACTACCTGCCGTAGAGAACCAACCGGCGCGGGGGAGGCATTTCACCGCCTCCCCTGCGTTGTTTTCGTTCCGCAGTCCTCTCGCGGTTACCAGAGCAGCTTCAGTCCGAATTGAACCTGCCGTGAAGTTGTCGAAGTGCTCGTGATGCTTCCCGCCGCCGGGTTTCCCTGCGGTGGATTCGTTCCCGGAGGCAACACCGCGACAATCAGGTTCGGTGTATTGAAATTCGCGCGATTGAGGATGTTGAAGAGTTCGGCTCGAAACTGTATGCGCAGACGTTCGGTAATCAGGGTGTCTTTCAGTATCGAGAAATCCCAGCTGGCCAGCCCCGGACCAATCAGCGTGTCCCTCCTCAGATTTCCGTAGAAGCCGCTCGTGCTCGGAGGTGCTATGAACGCGTTCGGGTCGAACCATTCGTTTACCTTGCCAAGGACGACCGGCCCGCTGAAATCGGGATTGATAAACGGCCGCACTGGGTTGCGATTGTCGCCGTTGTTCGAAGGGTTGTAGCTCAGCTGTGGCGTGAACGGAAAGCCCCCTTGCAGCGTCACGATGCTGTTCACGCTCCATCCGCTGACGAGGTGATCGCCCCATCCGGTCGCGTCGCCGGCCCAGGCCTTTCCGCGACCGAAAGGAAGTTCGTAAACGGCATTGATCACTCCCACGTTGCGAACGTCGTAGGTTGCGAGCCCCCAATCCGCCTTCAAGTCAAATGGATTGGAAACCAGGCCCGGGGCGTTGTTGGCCGCCGTGCCGTTCAGCGAATCTCCATCGTCCAGCGCTTTCGACCAGGTATAAACGCCGCGCACGGAAAGTCCGTGACTGAAGCGGCGATTCAGGTCCACCTGCAGCGAGTTGTACGAACTGTCGCCGAGCGCGAACCACGTCCACGTATTCGTGATGATGGCGGATGGATTCGCCTTCGGCGTGCCCACCGGAATGTAGAAGCTTCCCGCAGGAACGGCCGCTCCCGCCAGCGGCGAGCCTTTCAGGAATCCGATCGCCGGCGAGTTCGTGGCACTGATTGGTAGAGCAGGGTCGTACGTCGGATAGACCGCCGGGCACGGCGCCGCCGGACAAATCGTCGGAATCGGCTCGTTGGCATCGAGCCCGATGACCTCATGGTAGCCGTGCGATCCCACGTAGCCGACCGAAAGCGAGGTGTTCGGCGAAAGCTGCTGCTCGACTCGCAGCGAATACGAGATCAACGTCGGAGCCTTCATATTTGGCTGAACGCCGCCGGGAACCAGTTTCGCAGCCGCCGGTATCGGGGAGATTGGCTCGGGGAGGCTTGAAACGGGCAAATTCGCGATGCTGTAGGTCGGATTGAACGGCGCGTTCTGATCCATCCGATATCCCAGCGCATCCTGCAAATCGTTATAGACGCCGAATCCCGCGCGGATAACGGTCTTGCTGCTGAAGGGGCTCCACGCCAGGCCGATTCGCGGTTCAGCAAGAAACTTCTGATTGTTGGGTAGCAAGGCTGAATGCCCGATGTGCGGTTGTGTGCTGATCAGGCCGCCCGTAAAAAGATAATTTGCGGCGCGGCCATGCGCTTCATTCCATCCCGTTGAGGATTCCGCGCGAAAGCCGAGGGTCAGCGTGAGCTTCGAAGTCAGCCGCATCGAATCCTCGGCGTACCATGCCGCAAAGAGAGACCTCCAGTTCATCTCCGTGGGAGCAGGATCGTAGAGAAACGTTCCGACCACTCCTCCGAGCAGCGCTTTGATGCCGCTGAAGGAGGCCTGCCCGTACTGGCTGAGCGCGATCGTTTCGTTCGATTGGAATTGCTGGAACCAAGCGCCAAAGCTGAGCTGATGCCTGCCGTGCGTCAGCTTCACGCCGTCCTCATAGGTGAGGAGATTGCGGAAGACGTGCAGGTTGCTGCCATTGTTGCTTCCCGCGAGACCCACCTGCGTCGCAGGATTGGAAGCGGCGCTGCCACCTACGACAACCGCGCCCACCGGATGTCCGGCCACAAAGCTCGTCACATCCGCCGCTGGGGTCCCCGGTGTGGGTTCCCCCGCGAAGAAGTAGCCTGCCCGCGAGAACCCAAACCGCGCCGTATTCACCAAAGTCGGCGAGAACACGTGCGTTTCCTCAAGACTGAACACCTGTTCGCGCAAACTCATCAGGTCCGTGCTCCACGGGTCGAAGGGCGTGGCCGTCACGTCACCGCCGTCGTCGATCGTATAAACTCCCGCCAGCGCGTCCCTTTCGGAGAAGATGTGATCGAGTCGCGTGGTGCCAAAGTCCTCCCGCACGGTTTGCGGCGGGCTGGAGGTCAGCGTGGCGATCCCGCTTGGCTGCCCATTCAACAGAAGTTCGGGTCCGTTGGCGACCGGCCAGAGGTTGAGGAGCTGCTGAACGACCATCTTGCACTTGGGCTGAAGCGCGAGAGCGCACTGCCCGCCGAACGGCGCGAGAGTGCCATTGCGGGCGTCGTCTGCCGGAACGAAGGTTTGCGAAGTCTGGTGCAGGTTCTGCCGAAATCCTTCGTAGTTGCCGAAAATGAACGTCTTGTCCGATTGAATGGGCCCTCCCAGCGACGCTCCGAACTGATTGCGCTGAAAGGGTGGGGCTCCGACAGATCTGTCTTGAAACGGCGGGGGTGCGCCGACATCGAAGAAGTTACGCGCATCCAGCGCGTTGTTGCGCAAGAACTCGAAAACCGATCCGTGAAATTGGTTCGTTCCCGATTGCGTAACGATCGCCACTTGCGCACCGGGATGTTTTCCGTATTCCGCTCCGTAGGAGTCGCGCAGGACGTTGAATTCCCGCACCGCATCGATCCCCAGCAACTCGCCGCTGGTCCCGCCCGGCTGCATGTTGTTCTCTGCGGCTCCCGTGTACTCGACGCCATTCAGCAGGAACATGTTTTGCTGCGGACGATTGCCGGAGACGGAAAAGTTGTTTGCGGTCGTCGAGTTCGATATCCCCGTTCCTCCGGTTTTCTCCCACGTGAAGTTCACGATTCCGGGATTTAGCGGGAGGAGCAGGTCAACGCTTCTTCCGTTGAGTGGCAGGTCCTTGACCTGTTGCTCGCCGACAACACCCGAGATGTCCGTGGTTGTGATGCTGACGAGCGGCGCGTCCGCATTGACCTCGATTTGCTGATTGACCCGGCCAATCTGCAACGTGAGGTCGATCTTGGCTTCTTCCCCAACCACGAGATACACGCCCTTCCGCACCGATTCGGCAAATCCGGATTTGTTGGCGCGGACTTCGTACTCGCCCAGGGGAAGCGCAAAGAGCTGGTAACGGCCCTGGCCATCCGACGCCGTGGTGCGGGCCGCGCCCGTTTCCACGTTTCGCGCGGTTACCGTCGCCGTCTGAATCGCGGCGCCCGATGGATCGGCCACCTGGCCCGACAGACTCGCGGCAACTTGTGCGCCGGCGTACGACGCGCAGAGCAGTATCAATGCCAGAAACGCACTCCAGCGGGTTGCCGCCAATTTCAAACGGCTTCGCCCCGATCGCAGACGCTCTTGAGCTTTCAGATTCTGGAACACGACCACGATCAGATCGGCGCGCATGTCGGAGGTCTCCTCGCTGGAAAAGCAAGCGGCGATACAGGGATTCCGGATTTACCGGTACATACGTTTTAATACGAACAATACGGATATGTCAAAACGATTTAATACGGAAGGAGTCGGCGCGGCAGGCGGACGCCCGCTTAGCGCGTGGGGCCCGGCGGATCGTTTGTAATGCGGAAGGCTTTGCCGTCCCGGAGATACAAGCGGCCTGCTTCTTCGCGATTGAGCGGCCTTGCGCCGCGGCGTCCAAACACCGCGAGCTGATTTCCGCTCTCATCCACGGCGCGGTCGCGGTCCACTCCCTTGGAAATCGCCAGAGCCGGCGCACCGGTGCGGTAGCTGGCAATGAGCTTGGGAGTTGGCCGCGGGCTGAAGCCGTAGGCATTGGGCGAATCCTCGGGCGAAAGCAACTGCAGGACGCGCAGCCCGTTGCGTCCGTCGGCGAGGAAGGCGAACGCGCTGGCGTCCACCATTCCGACTTTCACGTCGCGCAGGTCGTTGATCTTGCCGCCGTCCGAAAAAATCTGGTCGAGCCGCGGCTGCTCGGACTGCTCGACGTCCACGATCGCGAGACCCTGCTTGCCGCCGGCGACGTACGCGTACGTGCGCGCGATATACACATTGCGGGCGTCTTCCAATCGCACGACGGCATTCGGCACGACGCGAGGATGATCGAGCGCAGTGACGTCCAAAACCTTGAGGCCGTCGCGGTCCACCACGAATGCGTAGCGGAACTGGATCGAAATTCCCTGAGGATCGTTCAATTCGGGCGCGCCGATTTCCGCAACCACCCGCGGCTGGAGCGGCTTATCCAAATCCACGACGACGAGGCCGTGATCGCAGAGCATGTAGGCGTAGTTTCCGGCGATGGCGATGCGGCGCGCGCCATTCAATATCCCGTTCGGGTTGAATGCCAGCGCCCGCTTCAGGAAATTGTTTCGCGGATCGCCGTCGAGCAGCGTGCTGACGCCGGGACTCTTACTATGAGGGTTTGAATCTCCCACGATCACCAGGCCCTCGTATTTATCGGCGACATAGAGAAACGCGTACATCGCGTGGATGGGCTGCTCTTCGTTTTCCGGATTCCGCGTGCGCGCGGGATCAAGGGCCAGCGTCGAAGGACTGGCGATGGCCGTCGCATACTTCGTGTGCACGTAGAGGCGCTGACCCAGAGGAGAGACGGGCGCGGTGACCTGCCGCTCGGAAAATCCCTTGTTGTCGATGTTCGCGACGTCGTACGCGCGGAAGCCGCCCTTGCCGAGCGCGGCGTAGAGATATTCGCCGCGAAGCTGCACATCGAGCACATTTCCTTCGTGATGATAGGCTTCCTTGAGCTCGCGGCCGCGCGCGACGTGCTGGCGGTAGTCGTCCGGATAGGCCAGCCGTTGCAGGTAGCTGCCGAAGATCGCCTGGGGCTCATCGTGTTCCGCCACGGCCACGGCATCGAAGCCCTTGGTGCCGTCCGCAACATATATATAACGCCCCATGAAATTCAAAAGGTTGGTGCCCTGCAGCAGGACCTGCGCCATCCACGCGTTGTTGTCGTTGCGCTCGGAGACGTGACAATCGTCGCAGGCCTTGGTTTCCTTCGACCGCACCGTGTGCGGCACGAATGTGCTGAACGCCGTGCCCGCGAATCCCTCGGCCGAAACCGTCTGTTGCCCGTAGTAGAGCCATTCACGATTCTGATTTTGCGAGCTGACCGTGATCGCGCAGGAAGAGCGCGCGGGCGCCACGCGATGCCCCGTCACCGTGCCGTCGATTCCCAGCATGAATCCGTCGTCGCGTAGCACCTGGAAGTTATAGGACGTGAAGTTGCGCGTGGTCAGGCCTTCATTGTGCAGCATGGGCATGCGCTGGTTCGCCGTCATCGAAAGATGGCAGCCGAAACAATTCGGCGTCCACGAAGTGTGGCAGGCGTAGCAGGTCATGCGGCTGTTCGCGTGCGCCAGCTGAGACTCGTCCGCCGGAAGCGCGCCCCAGGTCGTGCCATCCCGCCGCACGGTTTTCGCCCACCGCGATTTCTCGCTGTAATGAGGATTGCCGGGCGTGATCGTGTCCAGCGTCTGCACCACTTCCCATTCTCGGTCGGGCTCTACCATCGAGCGCTGGTAAAGTTTGCCGTCGCGCCATTCGAATCGTCGGCTATTCCACGGCGTGCGCAGCGCGTCGAGATGCGTGCCGCCGTTCGGCGCCGCCGGGCCGGACGTGATCAATGTGGCGCGTTTTTCAATCGTCCCGTGGCAATCGGTGCAGTCGAGTTCGATGGCGGCGCGGGGCTCGGCGTAGAGCTTTCCGTTGCCGTGCACGTCCTGCTGGAAGTGGCAATCCACGCACTGCATTCCCTTTTCCAGGTGGATGTCTTTCAAGTGTACGGCTTTGTCGAATTTCTTCGGATCATCGGCGGAGACGGTCTTGTTATCGCCGTCGAGCAGGTTGCCTTTTCGATCCCGCTTGTAAACGGCGCGGAAGACCCATCCGTGACTGTGAAAATCGGCGAACTGGCTTTGCTTCAGTTGCGTGTTGAATTGTGCGCTGCCCAATTGTTCCAGGAATTTCGGATCCGACCACAAGCCTCGCGGGGCGGCGCCTTCGGGATTCCGCTGCGCAATATCATGGCGTTCGTCCGCTGTGGGATGCCGTTGCTGTGCGGGATACATCGACTCGCCGTCCGCTTCGTTGTCCCACCAGGTGTAACCGAAATAAGTCGTTTCCATGTTCGTGCCCGGGTGAATGTGGCAGACCATGCATTGGCTGGAGGGAATCGAGCGCGTGAACGTGTGCCGAATCGGATGGCCCGGCTCGTTCTTTGCGATCGTCGGATCGGACGAAGCGCTCTCACCAAGATGACCAAAGGGTGCGTACGGGCCGGAATGCTCGGGCGAGCGGTCGTTGGCGTAAATCACGTGGCACGCCGTGCAACCGCTGCCGCGATAGTCGCCCGATTGATCGTTCGTGCCTGGGAACGAGAGCATCGGGTCGAGCAAGCGAGTCTTCTGCAGGCCGAGAAAGACGGGATCGGTGCGCAGCAGAGTGCCGAAGCCGCGCTCTCCCAGCTGGTCATCGGGACGGCCGGGATTTTCCTCGGACTTGGGGTTTCCTACTTCGCCTTTTTTCGCGCCGCCGCGCTCGAAGACGCGCAGCACATTTCCAGGCTGCGAAATCTCCCAACGCTCCAGCGGAGTCAGCTCCGGCACCACGCCTTTCATCCGTGTTTCCTCGGGCGTCGGCGGAGGGAAGGTGTGCATCGTCTGCGGCAGGCCATCTGCGGAGTAGCTTTCGCCGAAGCGCGCATTCTTCACCGGAATCGATCCGTTGTTGTAAAGCGCCGCGCCCCAGAGCATGCCGCCGTGCGTCATCATGCTGGTGCTGACGTTGCGAACTTCCACTGCGTGGCACCCAGCCGTGCCGCAGGTTTGCGGGGCGACCCGAAGATCTCCGGGATTGGCGAATCGAACGTAGTCGTAGCTTTCGCGCAACCATGCCGTGTAAGCGCGCTCCGCGTGGGCCAATCCGCGCGCGAAGACGGGATCGCGAGGCTGCGGATGCGCCTTCGTCTTCACCTGGTCGTAGGCCGCGGAATCCTTGGGCGTGCCGGCTGAGATGCCGGCGCTGGCATCGCCGCCGTGGCAATCCGTGCAGCCCAGGCGCACCGTCCGCGTGGGATGCATCGTCGGCTCATCTTCGCTGGTATGACAGGTGACGCAACCCGCGCTCTTGGCGTCAGCGTCGGCCTGAGTCTGCGTGATCAGGCTGGGTTGCGTAGCTTGAGATCCCATAGGCATCCGCGACTGCGACTGCGGCCGCGGCTGTGCGGGCAATCCGTGCTCGAGCGCAAATAATCCAGCAATGACGAGCGCGAGCACAGCGACGTAGGGCCGCGTCATGCCTGGACGCGTTGAACGCGCCGTGAATGGACCTCGCTTCAGCACTTTTCGGTCTTCCTCGCGCAACGCTAGAATTGAAAACGCACGTTCGTAAACAACGAGAACATCATCTTGCCCGTATAGATATCGCGCAAGCCCTCGCCGGGCACCAGTGTGGCGGCTCCGGCGGTGATCGAGATGTTTTCCGTCAGCGGCGGCCGGTAGCGCACTCCGATGCTGGAGTCCACCCCGATCGTATGGTGAATGGGCGCCTGGAACAGCAGCAATTCCAGCGGCTCGGTGCGCATGAATCGCAGGTAGTTTACGTTGACGAAGCCGCGCAACTTTGGCGTCAGGTCGAAATCCGTCCCCAGGTTCGCGAGGAATATTCCGGGATTGACGAAGTTGGCTTGCCCTTCGTCCTTGTTCGAACGAAGGCTGGGCAAGAGGCTATCGAGCGAAGTCAGGTTCGTGCCGGACCCGGTCAGCCTTATGCCTTCGCGATTCCACAGGCTGAAAATTCCGCCTGCGAATTCCGGGAAGTCTTCAATGGCGTCAAAACCGCGCGCCTTGCCGCTCCGGGGATTTGCCGATCCCGAAGCGTAGAAAAGCGATCCCTTGAAGCGGATCCAATCCTTGTCCACGGAGAGCTCGAGCGCGGCCATCTGCGCGTTGATTGTGACCGCCCGCCCGGCGATCGGGTTCAGGCTGTCGGTTCCGAGAGCCTGGTAAAAGGCGTGCGTGAGGTTCACGCGCCCGATGTGCCCGTCGCCCGTCCATCCGAGGTACGCGGCGTGAATGCTATGCGGCTGAACCATGTTATTGGAGACCACCGCGCCAATGGGCGATGGGCGCACCAGAAACCCGTTGTCATCGTAATGAACGCTGGCCGCGTCGTCGTTGTAGTCCACGCTGAATTGCGCCGTATAGCCCTGGAACAGGAAATCCTGCCTGTACACGTTGGCGATGATCACCTGCTGCTTTCGCCGGGCGAACGAGTTCAGGCCGCTGTTCGTATTCTTCTCGAGCAAGTTGAAGTAGGCCAAGTTGTATTGCCAGCGATTCGATTCCAGGTTGCCGAAGAATCGCACGCCGGGCTGCTCGTCAACGAAAAGAAATCCTCTGAAATCGGCGTTGAGATCCTGAATTCCCGCGCGCACGGAGATGAAATCGAAATTCGGGCTCAGGTCGTGAAGTTTTACTTCCGCGAACGCCTCCTGAAATCCGATGTGGGAATCCAGTCGCGTGGTTCCCCCGCGCACGTCAACTTTGACGATGCCGAGCTCGCGCACGTCGAGATAGTTCAGGCTGACCGCCGGAGTCACTCGAATCCGCCAATCCACGGGACGGAAGGCCGCGTCGCCGTGAAACAGGTCGAAGGAGAAAAGAAAAAGTTGATCGAGGAAAACCTGCTCGCCCTTCCCGAAGAAATCGCTGCTCCCGGGGCGAGCCGTGCTGACGTCGCTCGGAACCGGCAGGCGCCGGCCGTCGAAAAGCGTATCGCTGATGCCCGTGAAGTTGAAAAAGGTTTGCTGGCCGATGATCGGGACGTCGCCTTTCCATTTGTTCCGGTCAAAGGGGTCCCAGCGGTGTCCCTTTACATAAGGATGCTCGCCGCCTGTGCCGTAGCGATTCCAGTCGGGCATCGTGACCCGCCAGCGATTCGGTTCGGGCTGAAAAATCTCGCCATCCGGCGGGAGCGTTTCCGGCGCGGGCTGCGCGCCGGCGGGCTGCAGATCGGGACTCTGCTTGGCCCCGGAATATCCCGGAGCAGACGACTCCGTCGCTGTCGGCGCCGCATTCATCGGCGGAAGCTGCGGAAGTCCTGTCGGAGCTGGAGCGGCGATGGGCCCGGCAACGAGCTTGATTTCACGAATCAGGACTTCGCCGGCCGCCAGCGACAGGCTCTCTCCCGTGAATGTCTCGTAGCCTTCGCACACGACGCTCCATTCATATTTTCCCGGAGGCAAGTCAATCAGGCGGAAAACGCCCTCCGCGCTGCTTGTCGCCTTGCGAACCTCGCCCGTCGCAACGTTCCGCAGGGCCACGATCGCGCCACCAACGGCCCGGCCGTTCGAATCTCGCACCACACCTTCAAGCGCGCCCGTCTTTTGTGGCGCTTTCCCGGGAAGGCGCTGCTGTTGGGAAGCGATGGCCGCGGTGAATCTCACGGCGGCGGATAGCGGCAACGATGCAAGCAAGATCAGTGGAACGAGTCTGGAGAGGGCGTTGGATGCAGCGAGCATCCTCGGTGTCCTGGAAAGCGTCAGCAATTTCGTATCATTTTGCCGTGCTCGGTCTATCTAACCCGGTTGCTTCCGGATGAGCAAGTCTTTTTGATGAATTCGTTCACCGTCTCGCGTGCCAAAGACGACACAGAGCGCGTGACCTCCGGTCTCCGCGACGCCGCGTGAGCGAGAGTAGATTGAGAACAGTGGCCAGCTGTGGTACGAATAGTTGCGATCGCATGCATTGGTCCATCCATCGCAATTCTGCAGGCTCTTTCCTCCGAACCTTTGGAATCGTCGCCGCGCTTTGCGTCGGCCTATCTGCATGCGGAGGTGGAGCGGCTCCGGTTTCGCCGACTGTGCCTCCACCCGGGCCTCAGGCGCTCACGCAGAGCGACGTCATGATGCTGGTGCAGGCTGCGGCTACGGCCGCTCAGTCCGATACGATGGCCATCGCCGTGGTCGACCGGCTAGGGCGGATTCTGGCAGTGTATAAAGGTTCTTCCGCTCCGGCCCTCGTGACGGGCAATTTTGGCAACATGGTGCCCGCCGATGAACTTGCTGTCTCGCTCGCCCGCACCGGCGCATTCTTCAGCAACGATCAGGCTCCCCTCTCGTCTCGGACCGTGCGCTATATCAGCGGCATCCATTTCCCGCCGGGCGTCATGAACGCGCCCAACGCCGCGCTCTACGGCATCGAAAATACGAATCGCGGATGCACGCTTTCCAGCAGCCTCGCCACGACCGTTCCGCCGGCCACGACAATCGGCGGGGCCAGCCCCGGCCTGGGGATCGCCACCGGCAAGGCTGACGCCTCGGACAGCGATCCCACCGCGGTTAACCCGGGCGGCGTTCCGATTTTCAAGAACGGCCAGGTCGTCGGCGGAATCGGCATCACCGGCGTTTCCCTGGACATCGCGGAATACGTTGCGTTCACGGCCGTGCGCGTGAACTCGGACGGAATATTCCTCGACCCTGCTTCACTGCCTCCGCCCGGCGAAGTCGTGATTGACGGAGTCGCGCTGCCGTTCGTGGATCAAACGACGGCTCCTGCCGGAGTTTCACCGGGGACGTTCAACGCCGCTTTATTCACCGAGGGTCCCGTCGCGAGCCCCGGCGACGCTCCCGAAGGGTACCTCGTGCCCGCCACGGCGGGGCCCGTCGGGGGCCTCACCGCCGCGCAGGTCAGCGGGATCATCTCCAACGCTGGCGCCACCGCGAACCAGACGCGCGCGCTCATTCGCCTCCCTCTCGGATCGCGGGCGAAAATGTCGATTGCGGTGAGCGACCTCGACGGCACCATCATCGGGCTTTACCGCATGACCGACGGCACCGTGTTCAGCATCGATGTCGCCGCCACGAAGGCTCGCAACGTGATCTATTTCAGCGGCACCACCCGCCAACCGATGGACCTGAACGGCGTACCCATGGGTACCGCGGTCACCAATCGCACCATCGGCTTCGGCGGGCAGCCATTCTTTCCGCCCGGAATTGACGGCTCGGCCGCAGGCCCTTTTTTCAATTTGTTCCTGCAGGACGTGAACAAGCCCTGCACGCAGGGATTTCAGGTGCCGGGACCGTCATGGCCGGCGGTCAATCAAAGCGGAATCGTATTCTTCCCAGGCTCAGAGCCGCTGTACATCAACGGAGTGCTTGTCGGCGGCCTGGGCGTCAGCGGCGACGGCGTCGATCAGGACGATTTCGTCACCGCAGGCGGCGCCGTCGGCTTCGAGCCTCCGGACGCCATTCGCGCGGACCAGATCATGGTCAATGGAGTCCGTCTGCCCTATCTGAAGTTCCCCCGTAATCCTACGCAGTAGTTCGCAACGTGATCAGGGGTGTTTTCGTAGGGGCGTAGTCCGCCGCGGCGGACTACGCCCGGCAAGCATTCTTGGCGTGATTCAATCCATTCGGCAATGCGAAACGTCCGAGCGGGTTTCGTAGGGGCACGATATATCGTGCCCGGCGCAGTTCCTTGGCATGATCTAATTCGTCAGGCAGGAATGAACGTCCGAGATGGTTTCGTAGCGCCGACCTTCAGGTCGGCATCTTGGTTTTGTCTTATCCCTGCCGCAGCTTGTGCCCCGCAAGATTTCCCAATCCATCGTACGCGGCGTATTTGTACATTTCGGAGAGCGTCGGATAGTTGAAAACGAATTCGATGAAAAGATCGATCGTCCCGCCTGATTCGAGCACCATCATACCCAGATGAATGAGCTCGGTGGCGTTCTCGCCGATGATGTGCACGCCGAGCAAATGACGATCGGAGCGCCGGAACAGCAGCTTCAGCAGGCCGGCGGCATCTCCCGCGATCAAGCCTCGCGCGTTGTTGGCATAGCGCGCCCGCCCAACCTCGTACTCGATGCCCTTTTCCTTGCAGCTTTCCTCCGATTCACCGACGGCCGAAATCTCGGGAATCGTGTACACGCCCATCGGAAGCATCGAGCCGAGCCGCTGTTTATACTGGAAGCCGAAGGCGTGGCACACGGCCACGCGCCCCTGCTCCATCGAGGTCGAAGCCAGCGCCGGGAATCCAATCACGTCTCCCGCCGCGTAGACGGAAGGCACCGCCGTCTGGTAGGACCCGTTCACTTCCACGTAGCCGCGCTTATTCACCGCCAGACCGGCCTTTTCGAGATGCAATTCATCCACTGCGCCGCGCCGTCCCGCTGCGAATAGCGCCGATTCCATTTCGATCGTCTTGCCCGATGGCATCTGGATGCGCACGCCCTGCTTGGTGCGCTCGATCGGCCCCATGCGCTCGCCCAGAAAGAATGTCACTCCCAGTCCGGCCAGCCGCTCGCGCAACGCCTCGGACAATTCAGCGTCCAGAAAAGGAAGCACGCGATCTCGCCCGTCCACCAGCGCCACCTCCACTCCCAGCGCCGTAAATATCGAGGCGTACTCGCATCCGATCACGCCCCCGCCGACCACGACCAGGCTCCGCGGGATGCGTCCCATCTTCAGTATCGAATCGGAATCGAATATGGCCTCGTCGTCGAACGGAATCTCCGCCGGCCTGTGGGGGCGTGAACCCGTCGCAATCAGGATCGCCTCGCCGCGTAGTTGAGTCATTTCATTTTTCGGAGTCTTCACGGCCACGGTGTGCGCGTCTTCAAAGGATCCGACTCCCTGTATCAGCTCAATGCCATGCGCGGCCAGATTCGCCCGGATCTTTTCCTGCTCCATCCCGACGAGGACGTCCTTGCGGTGCGTAAAGCTCTTGATCGTCAGGCCTTCGCGGAGCGAATAGTCGATTCCGTAAAGCCCGCGCTGTTTCAGGCCCGAAAAGTACAGCGCGGATTCGCGCAGAATCTTGCTGGGAAGCGTGCCGGTGTTGATGCATGCTCCGCCGAGGTCGGAGCCGGATTCGACCACGGCGACCTTCTTGCCGAAGTAGGCGGCCTGCGCCGCGCCCTTTTCGCCGGCCGGGCCGGAGCCAATCACCACCAGGTCAAATTCCCGCACGATTCACCTCAGGAGGGCGTTCACTTGCTGCATCTGACGCGCGAATCGCGCCGGATCGTAGGCCGATGGAGTCTCGAGCTGCTGAAACAGCGCCGTGATTGCGGCGCGCAGTTCCGCGGCGTTTTGCGGTTTCGCGTCGCGGTTGTATGCGACGAAAAGCGACTGGACCGCCATGGCGGCCTGCGCCGCGGATTGCTCGCCCTGGCCGGAAATGTCGTCCGCGTCGCCGGAAATCTTCTGCAGCAGCCGCAGCGTGGACGCCGGATCGTACGCCGCCGTTTGAATCTTCCCCACCAGCGCGTCAGCGAGATGCGCGGAATTTGTAGCCGCGCTTGCAACCGCGTCGCGGTCGGGATTCAGCTGGCTCATCAGTTTCGTGAGCTGTGAAATCTGGTCGTCCAGTTGTCCCGCGTCCTGTCCATCCAGCTGATGAACCACGTCCCGAAACACCGCGTATCGCGACGCGTTCCACGGAGGGTCGCCGGGCCGCCGTCCCTCGTAGCCCCGCGCCTGCCGCCAGCTCTGTTCCGGTGGAGTCAGGCTGTGGTGGCACGCGTAGCACTGCATCTCGGAGTATTCCGGCCAGATTTTCCCGCGCGATCGCGATGCCAGCCGCAGCATCGATTCGCGCAACTGCACCGCCTGCCCCGTGGTCATCTCGCGAACGTCGTACCAGGGGTCGCTCTGCCCGGCCGCACCCGGCTCGCCGGGCTCTTTCCAGTGCCGGGGCATCACGGCGGAAAAAGAATCCAGCTCGAAAAATAGATCGGGATGTCCTCCCGCGATCATCTCGTGGTCCACAAATTTCTGTTCGCTGCCGAGATGGCAACTGAGGCATTTTTCCGTGCGCTTCACCAGATCGCGCGTGTCAACCATTCCCAGCGCGACGGACTTCTGGTGAGTCCAATCGCGTTCCGTGTGCGGGCCGAGCCACCCGGACGCGGGTCCGTGGCAGCTCTCGCAGCTCACGCCCTCGCTCACGTCAAACGTGCGCGATCGTTCCTCCGCTGGCGGATTTAGAGCGTGGCAGGCCAGGCACCGCGGGGCCGTCTCGGCCTTGCCCAGCCCAAGGATGCCCGCCATTCGCTCGCCGACGTTTCCGGTCAGGGCCTTGTAGGATTGCGCGTGCTTATCCTTGACGATCCAGGTGCTGTATTCATTTTGGAGGACGTCGTTTTCCGTGCGCGGTGTCACGCTTCCGTGGCAGCTCGTCGAGGCGCACGACCCCGGCCCCGTGTATTTTCCCGCGCCATCGTACGCACTAGTGCGCGTCTGCGCGGAACTCGTAGATGGAAGCAAAGTGCAAAGCAGAAGCGCCGCAGCCGGCAGCAGAAACAGGTGAGAGGACTTGGTTTCGAGCGTGGTGATCATGTCCCGTTTGGCACGCCTACTCTACCCCAAATTTCCGCAGCTGCAATCCGCGAACTCATCCCGCCGGATACAATTCGTCACCCGTTTCCGAACGCCGTAGGCGTGGCAGATACTAGTCCAGCCCGCAGGGCTGGGAAACCAGGCCATCGTCGCGCCCAGCGCCGTAGGTGCGACACCGTTTGTTCGCCTCGCCGCCCAGTTCGTCGCCGCGTTCACATGCGCGCCGCGTCGATCCATCCCCCTCGCCTTAAGATTGTTTATCGCCTGCCAATGGACTTGCCCAACCATCTCTGCTATATCCTGATGGGTCACCGAAATCGATAACCGAGATTGATTCCGCCGCGGGAATGAACGACCCTCTGTCTGGGGAGAGTCCAGTTGATCTTCGATTCGCTGAGGGAGATCCAACACCGGTTCGGTTACCTGCCTGCTGAAGAATTGAAGAATTTGTCGAAGAAGATTGACGTTCCCCTGTATCGCCTGCACGGAGTCGCCAGCTTTTATCCGCATTTTCGTCTCACGCCGCCTCCCAAGGCGGACGTCTGCGTCTGCCAGGACATGTCCTGCCACCTTCGCGGCGCCGACGGTCTTCGCGCGCGCCTCGAAGAGCGGCTTCAGAATCTGAGCGGCTCCGATGTGATTGTGCGCGGCGCGTCGTGCCTCGGCCGATGCGATCAAGCCCCGGCCTTGGCTGTCAACGACCGTATCTATACGCGGTTGACCGAACCTCAAATTGAAGAAATGATCCGCGACGTGGTTTCGCAAGGGACGCTGCCGGAACCAGTCCCCTCGCGCCGCGGAATCGCCTGCGCCTCCGATCCATACGCCGCGCCAGCCGAGCGCTACGCCGTCGTTCGGCGGCTGGTGCAATCGCGCGATTGGGATTCCGCCTTCGCGTTGCTGAAAGCTTCGGGCCTTCGAGGCCTGGGCGGCGCGGGATTTCCCACGGAGTCCAAGTGGCAATTGGTCCGCCAGCAGCCAGGGCCCGAAAAATATATCGTCTGCAATGCGGACGAAAGCGAGCCCGGCACGATCAAGGATCGTTTCATTCTCACGAACCTTCCCCATCTGGTTATCGAAGGGATGATCCTGGCGGGACTGCTGACGGGCGCGCGCAAGGGCATTCTTTACATTCGCCACGAGTACGATGAACAGGAAAAAATTCTCGAAGAGGAAATCCATCGCTGCGAGAAAGCGGGCCTCATCGGGCCGTCCATCCTCGGCAGCGACCTGGAATTCGACCTTGAGCTTTTCGTCAGCCCTGGCGGCTACATCTGCGGCGAAGAAAGCGCTCTGCTCGAAGCCATCGAAGGCAAGCGCGCCGAGCCGCGCAACAAGCCGCCGTTTCCCGTGACGCAGGGCCTGTGGAACAAGCCCACGGTCATCAACAACGTCGAGACATTCGCCAACGTGCCGCCCATCCTGGTGCGCGGCGTGGATTGGTACAAGGCGCAAGGCGTGGGCGGCTGCGCCGGACTCAAATTCGTCGGCATCAGCGGCGATATCGCCAAACCCGGCGTCTACGAAGTTCCCATGGGCACCACGTTTTCCGATTTGATTTTCAAGCACGCCGGCGGCATTCCCGGCGGGAGAAAACTGAAAGGCTTCGCGCCCTCGGGACCCTCTTCCGGCTACCTCCCGGCGTCGCTCGCCGATGTAAAACTCGATTTCAAAGCGCTCGCCGACGCGGGCTCGATGCTTGGCTCGGGCGCGGTCGTGGTATGCGGCGAAGGCACCTGCATGCTGGACATGGCGCTCAACTCCACGAAATTCTTCCGCAATGAATCGTGCGGGAAATGCGTTCCGTGCCGCGTCGGTTCACAGAAAATGGTCGATCTCCTCACCGGCTGGACGCAAGGCCACGGCTCGTCCTCCGACCTCGCGCTGATTGACGAGCTTTCCGACGCGCTGCGCCTCACGTCCATCTGCGGCCTCGGCCAGGTCGTCCCGTCTCCCATCAGCTCCGTGTTAAAACATTTCCGCGACGAAGTCGAGGCGCACGTATCGCGCCGCGAATGCCCGTCGGGAATCTGTTTCTCCGGCGCGCCGTCGGTGGAAGCTCACGCGGCTTCGAGGCACGCATGAGCGCGGCCGGCCTCATCGAACTCACCATAGACGGCAGGAAAGTCTCCGTGCCGGCGGGAACATCCGTTTTTGACGCCGCGCGATTGAACGATATTGCCATTCCCACCTTGTGCCACCAGCAGAACGAAACGCCCGTGGGCGTCTGCCGGTTGTGCGTCGTGGACGTTGGCGCGCGCGTATTCACCGCGTCGTGCGTGCGCCCGGCCGAGGCCGGCATGGTCGTGAATACGGCATCCGAGAAAGTGCAGCGCGCGCGGCGCACGCTCATAGAGATGTTGATGTCCGACCATCCTTCGCCCTGCGCGCGCCAGCAGCATTCCGGCGATTGCGAGCTCGAAACCCTGGCACGGCAAGAAAATGTGCAGCAGCCGCGATTCGCGCGGAGTACCAGCGGCCGCGCCAAAGACGACTCTTCGATGAGCATCGCCGTGGATTTCGACGCGTGCATCCTGTGCGACCGCTGCATCCGCGGGTGCAGCGAGATTCGCGAGAACTTCGTGCTCGGCCGCATGGGGAAAGGCACGCACGCGGGAATCGCTTTTGACGACAACGAACCCATGGGCGAATCCTCCTGCGTCTCCTGCGGCGAGTGCATGGTTTCCTGCCCGACCGGAGCGCTCACGAACAAGGGCGTGACCCGGACCGCGCTGGGCGCGGGCCCTGCTTATGAAACCGTCTCGCCGGATGAGCTGCAGCATCTCCCGGTTTTCAAGGGCGTCTCCGGAACATTTCTAAGTTTGAACCGCGGCGCCGTGGTGAAGCGCCACTTCCGCAAGGGTGAAGTTATTTGCCGCGAGGGTGAATACGGCTCGACCGCGTTCTACATTCTCGATGGTAGAGCACAGGTTTCCATCTCGACTCCGATGGCGCACGTGAAAACGCAGAGC
This sequence comes from Candidatus Acidiferrales bacterium, assembly GCA_031296075.1. Taxonomy (GTDB): domain Bacteria; phylum Acidobacteriota; class Terriglobia; order Acidiferrales; family UBA7541; genus Palsa-295. The sequence continues at coordinate 37,481 of JARLGK010000061.1, read as the reverse complement.
GGCATCAAGAAATTTATCGGCAAGCTTTCCAGTTCGCTCGCCCAGCGCAGCCGCGATCGCCGCGAAGAAGAGGCCGACCAGCGCTGGATTCCCATCGACGCGCCCATGGACCTCAGTTACGACAATCCCGTCGCGGAACTCGGCCCCGGCGATCTGTTCGGCGAGATGACCTGCATGAGCCTCTACCCGCGCTCGGCCACCGTCCGCGCCGAAACCGATTGCACCATGCTCGAAATGCTGCGCAACGTGCTCGACATCATGCAGCGCAACAAGAATTTCCGCGCTCAGCTCGACAAATCGTATCGCCAGCGCGCGCTCGACAGCCACCTGCGCTCGGTTCCCGTATTCGCGGAGTTGACGGACGAATTCATCGGCAGCCTGCGCGAATCGGTCGAGCTGGTGCGCTATTCGCCCGGCCAGATCATCTGCCGGCAGGGCGATCCCGCCGACAGCTTTTATCTCGTCCGCATCGGTTTCGTGAAAGTGTCGCAGGCGCATCCGGGCGGCGACATGATTCTCGCCTACCTTTCGCGCGGTGATTATTTCGGAGAAACCGGCCTGCTCGCGGGCGATATACGCACGGCCACCTGCACGGCGCTCGACCATGTGGAGCTCGTTCGCATCGGCGCCGGCGATTTCAACCGCATGATGAGCGAATTTCCCGTCGTGCGGCGGAAGCTGGAGGCGGTGGAACACGACCGCGCGCAGATGAATCGCGAGCGGCTCTCCGTGGTGCAGAGCGTTCCTCTCGATAATTTCCTCGCGCAGGGTTTGATGGAAGCGCAGAGCCTGCTGCTTCTGGATCTGAATAGCTGCACGCGATGCGACGCGTGCGTGCGCGCCTGCGCCGACTCGCACGACGGAATCACCCGGCTCGTTCGCGAAGGGCTGCGGTTCGATCACTACCTGGTGGCCACCTCGTGCCGCCAGTGCCTCGACCCGTTGTGCATGGTCGGCTGCCCGGTCGGCGCGATCCGCCGGCGCAACTCGCTTGAGGTGATTATCGAGGATTGGTGCATTGGCTGCGGGCTGTGCGCCGAAAACTGTCCCTACGGCAATATCAACCTGCACCCATTCAACGTGATGGCGGATGACCCGGGCCAACCCGGAAGAAAAGTCGCGATGGTGAAGCAGAAAGCCACGTCGTGCGATTTGTGCACCGACCACGCCGAGCCGAGTTGCGTGTATGCTTGCCCGCACGATGCGGCGCATCGCGTCGATCCGCGAAAGTTCTTTGCCAGTCTGCTGGGCCAGGCTCCGGGCATCGCGCAAAAGCCGTGAGCGCAGGAGATGTTTTGTAGGTCGCGGCTTTAGCCGCTGAAGTTCCGCCTTTAGGATGGATGCGCGCGGCCGAAGCCGTTGAAGTTCGGTCAGGTGGAAGCGTGGGGCTTGAGCCCCACGAAAAGCGCTACTACAAATTCCCCGGGGCTTTAGCCCCGGCGCCGAAATTCAAGATCAACCGTGCACATAGACCACACACATAGGAAATGGCTGGCGGCCTCGCTCATCATTTTTGGATTAGCGACAGCCGTTTACATTCCCTACGCGGTGCATTCGCCGTCGGGTCCCAGCGGCGGCAGCGCCATCGGACTCACGTTCGGAATCGTTGGCTCCGCTTTCATGGTCTTTGCTGGCCTGTTGGCTGGGCGCAAAAAAGTTCCGGTCTGGCGGCTCGGACGCGCGCAGACCTGGATGCGCGGCCACCTTTGGCTTGGGCTGCTGAGCCTCCCGATCATCTTCTTCCATGCGGGATTCCGTTTCGGCGGCCCGCTGACGAGCGTCTTGATGGTGCTGGTCATCATCGTGGTCGCCAGCGGTATTTTCGGCGCGATCTTGCAGCATTACGTGCCCAACATCATGACCGCGCAAGTCCCGTCGGAAACCATCTTCGAGCAGATCGACCATGTGCGCGCTCAGTTCGTCTCGGACGCGGACGAATTGATCGCGGCAACGGAGGCAGCGGCGACCGGCGAAGAAGGGGTCGCGCCGCTGAGCAGCTTCTACCAGCGCGAGATGCGCCCCTTTCTGCAAAGCCGTGGCGCGCGGCACCAATTGCTTTCGAGTCGCGATCGCGCGCACAGCACATTCGAGGGATTGCGCATGCTCCTGCCGGCCGAAGCGCAGGAAGCCACGAAAAGGCTCGAGCAGATCTGCGAGGAGGAGCGGCAACTGCGACGGCAATCGCTCCTGCATCACTGGCTGCATGGCTGGCTGATGCTGCACATTCCGCTATCATTCGCGTTGCTGCTGCTCGGCGTGGTGCACGCGATCACGGCGTTGCGTTACTGAGGGTTTGAATGTAGCGCCGGGCTTTAGCCCGGCATCTTGGTCTTGCAGTTTAGGGGGGCGGAGCTTTAGCTCCGACATTAAAGCCATTGGAAATCGGGGCTTTAGCCCCTGAGGTAAAGCGAGGCGAATCACCTTGGCCGACGGAGAGCGAGCAACAAAGAAACGAGCGCAGCGCATTGATATGAATTATTTCAAGCGCCCGCATCCGTTCCGGCGCTGGCGCTTCTGGCTCTCGGTCTCCGTTCCGCTGCTGGCGATTCTCTGGATCGCCTGGCACGGACTTACCGGCAACAAGCGCGTGTACAGCGGCGGTCCGATGTCTCCCGCGCACGCCGTCCTGGCCGCGAAATGCGATGCCTGCCATTTCGAGATGGCCGGTTTTTTCAGCCAGAAGACTAGCGACCGCGCCTGCCTCGCCTGCCATGACGGCCCGATTCATCACGCCAATCAAGTCTTTACTCCTAAATGTGCCTCCTGCCACGAGGAGCATCGAGGACTCGCGCGCCTCGCGGCCACTTCCGATGCCGCCTGCACGCAGTGCCATTCAAACCTGCGGACCAGCGGCGCCCCCACGAAGTTCGTGCGCGATATCGAAAATTTCGGCTCGGGCCATCCCGAGTTTGCGGTGCTGCATTCCGGGAGCAGCGATCCCGGAACGATCAAGCTGAATCACGCCGTGCACATGAAGAAGAACCTCAAAGGGCCGAACGGGGAGCCGGTGCAGCTTGATTGCGACGATTGCCACCGGCCTCCGACTTCCACGGACGCGTGGCGGTTCGGCTCGGCCACGCCGATGGCGATTCCCGCAGCGCAGAAATCCGATCTTCTCCCACAAAAGTCCGATCTGGCCGCGATGGTTCTGGCGCGCGCCTACATGGCGCCGCCGACGTACGTGAAAACCTGCGTCGCCTGCCACAGCCTGCAATTCGACAAGCGATTCACGGAAAGCGTCCCGCACGATACGCCCGAGGTGGTGCACAAATTCCTAGTCGAAAGATTTCAGCAATACATCGCCGCGCATCCGGCGGAAGTCCGCGTCACCGGACCCGTTCCCGGGCTGCCGCAGAAGCCGCAGCCGGTTGCGGTGCGCGTGCTCACGCCACAGCAGTGGGTCACAGAGCGCGTGGCGGAATCCGAGCAGCTGCTCTACGGCAAGACCTGCAAGCAGTGCCACGCGCTGAGTGTTTCTTCAGGCAGTGAGCTTCCGGTGGTCGCGAAATCCAACATTACGCCGCGCTGGCTGCCTCATGCGAATTTCAACCACGACCGGCACCAGTTGGTGAAATGCACCGAGTGCCACGCGGCGCTGACCAGCCACGAAACCGCCGACATCCTGATCCCTGGCATCGCCACGTGCGAGAAGTGCCACCACTCGGGCGCCGACGGCGCCGAATCGCGCTGCTTCGAGTGCCACACGTATCACGATTGGACCAAGGCGAAGGCCGTGAAGGGGAAGCTGACGCTTTCGGGGCTCGGCGACTAGGAATATGTAGCTCAGGTCTTCAGACCTGAGGATTTTCGGTCCGAAAACCGGGCCGAACTGCCTCACCTCTGAAGAGGCGAGCTACATTTTGAGCGCGCGGCGTAGCTCGAAAAAGTGTGACACTTTGTTGGTGTCGCTTTTCTTTGTTTTCAATCACTTAGGCCCGAAATTACTCGGCATGGTGTGACACTTAATTTGGTGATTTGTGAGCGTTGCTTGGCGCGGAGTTAGCGATTCCGGGAACGTGTCGCACCTACGGCGCTGGGACCGGGGCGGCTTGAGTTCCCAGCCCTGCGGGCTGGGCTATCGTCTGCCGCGCCTCCGGCGCTCAGCGGTGGTGAATGGCCGCGCACAGCCAAGCAAGTTCGGTGACACGAATGCGCCCGTGCCACTCAGACCCAACTTCATGTTCAGTTGTCAAAGAGCGGTTCGACTCTCGCCAGGAGAGCGGACGACATTTGGTCGCCGCTACCACGCTGGCAGATTGCGCAGCGCGCGTCTACTGGCCATAGGTGCAGGGCAGGCGTGCACCTGTACTTTTCGATTTTGAACGTGGCACGACCATCAAGAAAGAGGCTTGGAAAATTGCTTGCGGAATGCGCGCCTGAGCGACCAACAACCAAGCCCGAGCCAAGCGAACAGGATCGACCAAAAGCAGCCTAGAAAAACCAGGTCCTGCCAACGCCTCGGAAACAAAGGATCGCCTTTGTCCTTGGGAATGAGATAGAACTCGTAATACTCATCCTTTCCAAAACTCCACGCGAGAATTGCGCCGGAGACAATCAACACTGCACCGAGCACGCCAAACACAATGCGTCGGCTTGAAAGATTGGAACCGGCGTCGGGTTGGATGCTCTTGTTGATCACGACTACACCAGCAAATTACTGCCTCGCGCGCGGTACCGAATTGGCCTATTTCGATTTCACGACGTAGACGCCGTCCCAGTCTGATTCGGGGGCGTTGTCGAGATATTCGAGGGCGCGCTGGAGGAAGACGCGCGTGGGGCCGTCGTCGGGGTAGACGCCGAGGAGCTCGCCGAATTGTCCGGCGGCGTCCTTCCAGTTTTGGCTGCGGTACGCGGCCATGGCGCGGTCGAAACCGGTCAGCAGCGATTCGTACTTCGATTTTTCCGCGGCAACATCCAGCAGCTCGTAGATATTCACAGGCTGGTTCTTTCCCTTCACTTTGATCTTGTCCAGTTCTCGGCAAACGAATTTGTCCGCCACTTCGCGGTAGGTGCCCTCGCTGATCACGATTTGAATTTGATATTGCTTGGTGATTCCTTCCAGGCGCGAAGCAAGGTTCACGTTGTCGCCCATCACGGTCCACGCGAGGCGCTTGTCCGAGCCCATGTTCCCCACGTTCACCGGTCCGGTGTTCAGGCCGATGCCGATGGCGATTGGCGGGCGATCCTCCTGCTTCCATTTCACGTTGAGCTTCGCAAGGCCCTTCGACATTTGCAGCGCGCACAGGCAGGCGCGATAGGCGTGGTCGGTCTGCGGGTAGGGCGAACCCCAGAAGGCCATGATGGCGTCGCCGATGTACTTATCGAGCGTGCCGAGATTGGCGAAAAGAATGTCGGTCATGGCGCCGAGATATTCGTTGAGCAGGCGGACCAGCTCGTCGGCCGAAAGGCTTTCGGAAATAGTGGTGAAGCCGCGAATATCGCTGAACATCACGGTGAGATCTTTCGTCTCGCCGCCGGGATGAATATATTTCTGGGGATCCTTTTCGATCAGCCCGATGACGCCGGGCGAAAGATACTGCGCGAAGCTTTTGCGGATTTTGCGTTTTTCGCCTTCTTCGAAAATCATGCGAAAGCTGGTGATGGCCGCGTAATTTGCCGCGAGCGTGCCGGCGGGAATCACGAAGCTGAGCCAGCGGCCTTCGCGCGCGAAGCTGAAATAGACGAACCAGCCGAACCCGGCGAGCGCGAGCAGCACGGTGATCGTCGACCAGAGAGGCTTGACGGTGCTGAAGAGATAGCCGAAGCCGAGGCCAAAGAGCACGATGAAGCCGAGGTCAATGATCTCCTCGCGGAATCCGCGGGTGAGGAACGTGCGGCCCTTTTCCTCGCTGTGCAGCAGGTTGTCGATGATGTTGGCGTGGACCTCAACTCCCATGTAGGCTTCGCCGCTCTGATAGGGAGTATTGCGGAGATCGCCGATCGCGAGGGCCGTGGCGCCGACGAGAACGATTTTGTCCTTAAAGGTCGAAGGGGGCACCGCTCCGCTCATCACGTCCCACATGGAATAGTGCGCGTACGTTTCGTACGGCCCGGTGTAGTTGATCAAGGCGCTGCCGTCGCGCGATTGGCGCATCGTATGGCGGTCGAATTGAATGCGCTCGAGTCCGTCCGGCGCGATGTATGCGGCGATATCCTGATCGGGGATGTTTTCGAACTCGCGAACGATCTGCATGTCGAGCGAGGGAAAGAAATCCTGATCCTGGTAGCGCTTGATGAGCAGGGCGTGGCGCAGCGTGCCGTCGGGGTCCTCTTTGATGTCGATGAATCCAAAGGAGGCGGCGGCTTCGGCGAGCTCCTTGATATTGGCCTCGGCGCCGGCGGCGACCTGACCGCCGTTCTGCACCCAGGCCTGGCCCATGTCGAAGTCGCGGCCGTCTTTCGATTTCGCTTTGTAGACCTGGGGAAAATTCTTGGCCCAGGCGATATTGAAATAATCTTCCGCGAGCTTGGGATCGGAGTGCTTGGCGGCTTCCGCGTCGAGGAAGATGTGGCCGAGGATCACGTTCCCGGCGCGCTTGAGCGAGTCGGCGAATATCGCGTCGGGATCGCCGGCGGCTTCGAGCTGCTGGATTTTTTTCGTGACGTTCGTGGGGGCGGACGGGCCGAGGTCGCGCTGAAGCTGCTCGAGCGCGGCCTTGCCGCCGTTGGTTTCCGACGTGGGAAAGGTGGCGTCGAAGGCGATGACGCGCGCGCCGCCCGCGCTCAGCTGGTCGACTAGCGTGGCGTAAGTCGTGCGCGGGAGCGGAAACGAGCCGACTTCCTGCAAAGTCCGCTCGTCGATGCCGACGATGACGATGCGATCATCGTGCGGGCGGGCGCCGCGCATGCCGAAGCGCATGTCGAGCGAGCTCTGTTCGACGCTCTGGAGGAACGCAATGCCCGCGCGCGTGTCCGCGCCGAAACCGAAGTAGGCGAAAAGGACCACGCCCGCGATCGTGACGGCGATCGCGAGCGCCAGATCGACCTTGAAAAGGGAGAAGCGCAGCCACGCCGGCCAGCGGGACGACGGATTTTGCTGCGAGCTCATAGATTAGGAAACTTGCGGGTCGGCCGCCTAAGGAGCTGCCGCCGGCGCCCGTTCACGCCGGCATTCTACCCGAGGCCGAGCGAATTACCCGCAGCTCGGGCTTTTCGAGCCCACCGGGCATTTGGAGCCACCGGGTCCCAGGCCGACGCCCAAGCCTACGCCGATGCCGACGGCGATTCCTCCGCCAACGATGATCGTGCGAATCGGATGGCCGAAGCCACCATGGCCGCCTTTGCCCGGAGGCGGGAGGTTGCCGCCGTCGGGAACGTCGGTGGAAAGCAAGCCGTTCTGCGCCACGTCCGGCGGCGTGTTCGAAGGCTGAAAACCGGCGCCGGGAATTGTGGACGTGATCACCACCATTTGCCCGTCCGTCAGCGTGACGGAATTGTCGCTACCCTGCTGGCCGGAACTCTTCACGATCTTGCCGAGCGGCGTGACTTTCACCTTGCCCTTGTAGCAGATCACGGTGGTCTTGTTGCTCTTGAATTCGGCGACGAAATCGGTGCCGATCACGCCGATCACGGCGTTGGGAGTCTTCAGCTCGTACTTGCCGCCGGCCTTGGTGATGTTCGTCACCTGATTGCGCACTTTGCCGTAACTCAATTCGAGCGACGTCTGCTGGGTGGCGCCATCGTGCTGCACCACGCGAAGTTCGCTGTCCGAACCAACGCTCAGGATCGAGCCGTCCGTCAGGCCGGCGCGGACGCGACCCGAATGCTCCGTCTTCAGGAGGTCGTTCCAGTCGATTTCGTCTTTGGCCTTGGTGGGCTGGGCGTTGCGCGTGGCCGCGGGGATCAGCGCGCTAATTTCTCCCGCGCGCTGGGTGCCGCCCTGCGGCGCGCACATACCGGCCAGTGGAGAAATCATGAAACAGACGAATATCGCCGTCAGGCGTTTGAAAAAATTCATGGAGGTGCCCCCTAGTGTCCCAAGTGTTTCTGATCCATCAATTTTGCCAGAGGGTCTCTCCGTGTCAACGGCTGCTGCTTGGAGGCGTTCCATTGTGGTTACACCAATGTTTCGGCGGGACGGCCTTTCAGGTGGTTGCGCGTGGAGAGGAATGGAGGCTAGGCGACGAATCGATATCCTATTCCGCGCACCGTCAGCAGATGTTGCGGTTCGGCCGGGTCTTCCTCGATGTAACGCCGCAGCCGGACGATGAAGTTGTCGATGGCGCGCGTGTCGGTGTCTTCCCGCAGGCCCCAAACATCCTCCAGAATGGATTTCCGCGAGACGGTCCGGCCTTTGCTGCGAATCAGGTGGCGCAGGAGTTTCGCTTCCATCAGAGTGAGCTGAATGGTGCTCTCCTTCGTGCGCAGCTCCAGATTGCCAAAATCGATGGTCTTGCCATCAAACGAGAAGACTTCTTCGTCGCTCGCGCGGCCTGCACTTCCTTTGGTCGTGCTGGCTGCCGTTCCGCCTGCCGCTCGATCCGCACCCGCGAGCCATGCGCTGCGCCGCAGCAGGCCCTGGAGCCGGGCCAGAAATATGGGCAACTCGAAGGGCTTCGGAAGGTAGTCGTCCGTTCCTGCCGCAAACCCCGCGAGCACATCTTCCGGCCGGCCGCGAGCGGTCAGCATCAGCACGGGCACGTAATTCTTGGCTTTGCGCAGGGCGGCGGCCACGGCGAAGCCATCCATGCCGGGAAGCATCACGTCGAGAACGACCGCATCGAATTTAACGCCGGACCCCAGAAGCCGGCTGATGGCGCGCTCGCCATCGCCCGCGACCTCGACGGTATGGCCTTCCGCTTCCAGATTGAAGCGCAGGCCCTCCGCCAGATGAGCTTCGTCTTCGACCACCAGGACGCGGCTCACGCCCGGCTCCTCGGCAATTCGAGAGTCACCGTGGTGCCGCGACCCTCGCCGGCGCTTTCCGCGAACACCCTGCCGCCGTGCGCGCGCGCGATCGCCCGAACGATAAACAAACCCAGGCCGGTGCCCTTCGCCTGGCCCGCGGACCTGCGCGGGACTCGATAGAAACGTTTGAAAATCCTTTTCAGCTCGCCCGCGGGAATTCCCACTCCGCGGTCGCGCACGCGCAGCGCTATGAACTTTTCGTTCGGCGTATCGATTCCTACCGAGACGTCCACTTCGCTGCCGGAATACTTGATGGCGTTGTCGAGAATGTTGGAAACCGCTGTGTGGAGCTCGTCCGGATCGCCGTGAACCTTGATCTCGTTGCCGTTGATGCCGGGGGAGTCTTGCCAGCGCAGCGCCGCGGGTTGCAAATGATGCCGCGTCCGCGCCAGTTCCATGCACTCGCGCACCAGGCTGCCGAAATCCACGTCAATGGGGTTCCGCGCGACGTTTTTGTAGCGGACTTCGCCCGCCTTCAGCACCTGCTCGACCGTTCCCCGCAACCGGTCGGTATCGTCCAGCATCAGTTTGTAGAATTGCTGGCGCTGCGCTTCGTCCACGTCGCGCCGCTGCAGGGTCTCCAGATAGAGGCGGATGGACGTGATCGGGGTCTTCAATTCATGAGTTACGGCGTTGATGAAGCTGTCGTGATATTCGTTCAGCCGGATCTCGCGCACCAGGAAGCTCGTGTTCAGAATCAAGCCGGTGATGATGGCGATGAAGAAAACCAAGCCGAAGAACAGCAGGACGCGTTCGCGCCAATTGAGAATGATCCAGCTGCCCGTCAGCGCCACCGCCGCTGCGACCAGGCAAATGCCCAGGATCAAAAAGAACGCGATCTTCTTTCGGCGACCTGTGATCTGCATGGCGGCTTCTTCTGAGGATTGTACAGCGGCGGACGCGCGGATTCGCGCGGAGATATTTCACGGCGGAAACTGGCCCCCTGCGAGGGAACGCAGCAGCTCTGGTTTACGCCCGGGAGGTCAAACAGCTTGCGGAAAGAAGACGCATTTTAGGGGGTCGGAGCTTCAGCTCCGACATAAAGAAGCTGCGCTCGATGCGCTTTAGCGCCTGAGGACACTCTTGGTTTTTCCCACAGCCTGTAAAGCAGCGCGCTTAGGCGGAGACCATATCCCTGTCGGGTTCGGCGGCGACAACAGCGATTTCCTCGGCGGGAAGATTCTCGCTGGAATTCCGCTCCTCGGGCAGCTTGACGCGGAAGACATCCTTCGCGAGGCCGAGCTTCTGGAGCGTCCAGATGCCGTACCAGTTGAAGTCCACCTCGTACCAGGCGAGGCCGTGCCGCGCCGACGTCGGATGTGCGTGGTGATTGTTGTGCCAGCCTTCGCCGAACGACAACAGCGCTACCCACCAGCTATTCGTCGAAAGGTCGCGGGTCTGATACCGCCGCGTGCCCCATGAATGCGTGGCCGAATTCACCAGCCAGGTTGAATGCAAACCGATGACGGTGCGAAGGAAAACGCCCCAGAGCACCAGAGGAAATCCGCCGATCGCGAGCAGAATCACGCCCAGCACGATCATCGGAACGTAGTGGTATTTCGTGATCCAGACGTGAAACTTGTCTTTCGCCAGGTCGGGGACGTACCGCGCCAGCGTCGTTGTGTCGTGATGCATGGACTTGCCCATCAGAATCCAGCCCATGTGCGCCCACCACTTGCCGTCGATCGGCGAATGCGGATCGCCTTCCTTGTCGGAATATTGATGATGGATGCGGTGCGTGGCCACCCAGAAAATCGGTCCGCCTTCCAGGGCGAGCGTGGCGCAAACAGTCAGAAAATATTCGAACCATTTCGGGGTCTTGTAGCCGCGATGCGTCAGCAGCCGGTGATAGCCCATCCCGATGCCGAGGCTCCCGGACACCCAGTTGAGAAACAGCAGGGTGAATAGCCCCTTCCAGCTGAAGAAAAATAGCGCAGCGATGGCGCCCACGTGAAACGCGATCATGAAACTGGCGGTTATCCAGTTGATTTCGTTGGCTGCGGCGGACTTCTTCTCAAGGTCGTCGAGTGTCATGGGGCCCTTTGTCCTATGTCTTATTTGTATTTGCTGAGGGGTCTGCGCTTTCTCTCAGTTTACGAGTTCAGACTAGCAGAAGGGCGGACGCGTGTTTGTAATAGTTCTGTAATAGCGGGAATTGAGCCGTATTAGTAAGCCGTACGGAGGTACAGCCTGTCCGCAAGTTCCAGAATCATTCCGCGCCTTGTCAACGCCGAGCCTTTCCCGGATAATCGAAGCTCTTCCCGGCTGTGTTTCACTCCGGCGCTATGGTGCAACGGTTAGCACGCGGCCCTTTCAAGGCTGAAATACGGGTTCGATTCCCGTTAGCGCTACCAATTCCTCGCGCGAATGCTAGAAGCTTTGGGGGCGGTCAGTCCGCGGCTTTGCGGATTTGGGCGAACGACATGCCCTTGCCCTTCTTGCTGGCGAGCGCACCCTTGAGAGACCCTGCGCCGGGGTGCACGCGAATCGTCGCGTGATCGCCCTGCACCGCGTACTTGAGCGTGTCGCCCGGTTTGATTCGCAGCGCCTTTCGAATTTCGGCGGGAATCGTCGTCTGTCCCTTGCTCGTCACCGTGGAATGCGGCATGCGGAATTCCTTACCTGGAGAAATTTCCTTACCTCTACTGTTTTCCTTAATTTTTGCCTCCGAGCACGCCTGATTCGAATGACCGTTCTCGAAGACTTACGGTAGACGCGCAACACCGCGGCTAAAGCCGTGTTTTCGCTGGCCGGACTTTTCGCGGGCCTGCCCTTCGTCCGCCGCGGCGGACTCAGGATAAGAAAGGCCCACGCTTTCACCACAGCTACATCGTCAGAACGACGCGAAACTGCGCTTTCCCGCTCATCATGCGCGCGTAAGCCTCGGCCGCCTTCTCGAGCGGAAACTTCTCAATCATCGGCCGCACGCCGGTCAGTTCCGCGAAGCGCAGCGTGTCCTCCGAATCGGTGGGGATTCCCGACGCCCACCCCTGAATGCTTTTCATGCCGAAAATCAATCCAATGGGCGTGACCTCGATGGGGTCCATCGTTGCGCCCACCACCATCATCCTGCCGTTCGTGCCGAGCCCGGGAATCAGGGCCGACATGGATTTCGAGTTGGGCGCCGTCGCCAGGATCACGCGCGCGCCGCCGAGTTTCTGCAACTCCGCCGCCGCGTCCGTGGCGGCGCTGTCGATGTACACGTGCGCGCCCAGTTTCTTCGCCAGCGCGGCGTTCTCCGACCCGCGCCCCACCGCGGCCACCTTGTAGCCGAACTTCTGCGCGAACTGAATTCCCAGGTGCCCCAGCCCGCCGATGCCCTGGATGGCCACCAGGTCGCTGGGCATCGCGCCGCTGTGGCGCAGCGAGTTGAATGTGGTAACACCCGCGCAGAGCAGCGGCCCGGCCTCCGCGGCATCAAGCGATTCCGGCATCTGTGCCAGAGCTTCCACCGGCGCGACCATGTATTCCGCATAGCCGCCATCGAAACTGACTCCCGAAATTTTCAGATTCAGGCAGTTCCCGAAATCGCCGCGCCGGCACGGGAGGCAAGTCCCGTCCTGTCCGCCGTGCCAGCCGACGCCCACGCGCTGGCCTTTCTTCCAGTTTGTGACGCGCTCGCCCGTTTCGTCAATCAATCCGGCCACTTCGTGTCCCGGCACGCGCGGGTAGTTGATGCCCGGGAACGCGCCTTCCTTGGTGATCACGTCGCTGTGACACACGCCGCATGCCTGCACGCGGATCCTCACTTCTCCCGGGCCCGGCTGCGGGATTTCCCGCTCGACAACCTCGAAGTCCGCTCCCGCCTTCGGTACTTGCACCGCCTTCATTTTCGCCATCGCTGGTCTTCCTTTCGCTGAGGGGTTTCGTTCGCGCGCTTTCGCGCGGTCCAAATTGGATGCGCGAGGTGCGCCGCAGGATCGAAGACTTAAAAGGACAGGGGGACATTATCCTGCACCGACGGCCAGTAGACGCGGGTTCTGAAACCTGCCAGCGTGTTAACGGCGTGTAAATGTCGCCCGCTTTCTCGACAAGAGCTGAACGCTCTTTGACAACTGAATCGGGAGTTGTGGTCTTCGTGGCACAGACAATCCTGTCTGTGCTCTTGCGACCTCCACGTTGGTTACGGACGCCCGTGCGCGCGAACGAATCCGTCGGCCGTGTCGGGTTGTCCTTTTCTTGGAACCTCGTCCCTAAACCCTATCCCCTAACCCCTGCCTTCTAATCGACACTGAGGCGATTAGAAACGCCCGCAACTCGCTGAAAAAAACGCTCGGGTACATCTCTAATCGATACTGATCGGGGCCTCGCAAATTCATCCCGAATTCGCGATCCGGCCCCATTCCGGTAAATCGCGGCGGCTGAGCATGATCTCGGCAGCCCAGGCGCCGAGATAAACCGAAAGCGCGACGCCGTGACCCGCATAGGCTCCCAGAACGATTCCGTCCGCGCTTTCCGGATGGCGATCGAACACGGGCTCCCAGCTGTCGCGGAAGAGAATCGGTCCACCCCAGCGATGCGTGAAACTCGCTTGCTCCAGGGCGGGATGAAGATGGCGGATGCGCCGCTCGAGCGATGCGAACATGCGCGACGACTCCTCCGCCGCGATATCAATCTGTTCGACGCTGCCCAGATCCGCCGCGCCCACCAGGCCCGCGCCCCACACGATCGAATTGTCGGGGCACACCCTTCCCCACAGATACGGAAAGTCCACCGTATAGAAAGGTTTTCTCTGCGAAAGCCCGATCGCCTGCAGCTGCTCTTCGGCGAGAGGCGCGGTGGAAGCCGCAAGCGTCAGCTTCGGATGCGCGCGATCGTTCAGCCCCGACAATTCGAGGGAAAGACCGTTTGTGGCGAATAGGACTTTCTTCGCGCGAAGTTTTTCATACGCGAAGTGCAACTCGCCGCCCGAGCCCCAACTCACGCGCTCGACCCGCTCATTCTCGACGATCAGCACGCCAAGTTTTTCGGCGGCGCTCGCCAGTCCCGCCACGAGCTTTCCCGGGTTCAGCGTGCCGCCGGGAACTTCGTTCACCACGCGCAGCGCGCCGGAATCGGTCCACTCGATGGCGGAATTTGCGATGCCGCCGCTGCGCGCGATTTCCCACGCGCCGGGCAGCGCGAGCTCGCATGCATCGGCGAGCGAAAGTCCGCATGCGCGTCCGAGATCACCGAGGATGCGCGTGAGTCCGGCGAGGACATCACCAAGACCCGGAAGATCGCCCGCGGCGGATTCGGCCAGAACCATTCCACCGGTTCTGCCGCTCGCGCCCGCGCCGATCCGCCCGGCCTCGAGGACCGCGACCGATTTCTCGGGGGCCAGAAGACATAGCCACGCCGCCGCGGCTAGACCCGTGAAACCGCCGCCGACGATGGCGAAGTCCACGGATTTCGGGAGCGGCTTTCGTGCCGGCGAAGAATCAATTTGCCAGGGAGGCTGGCCCCACGCGTGTTGCGACAAGGAAGGAGACATGTGAGAGAGCAATTAAGAGTTTAAGGTTGAGAGTCGAAAGGAAATCCAAACCATATCGAGCGCCGCTCGATTCTCAACTCTGAACTTCCAACTTTCAACTGGTCCTACAGAATCGGCTCAGTCCAATTCTCGAGCGTGTGCTTCACGTGGCCCATGAACTGATGGGCGACGGCGCCGTCCACCACGCGATGATCGTAGGTCAGTGTGAGATAGACCATCGAGCGGATGGCGATGGCGTCGTCAATCACCACGGGGCGCTTCTCGATCGTGCCCAGGCCGAGGATCGCCACGTTGGGCTGGTTGATGACCGGGAGGCCAAAGAGCCCGCCGAATACACCCGGGTTCGTGATTGAAAAGGTGCTCTCCATTACTTCGTCGGGCTTGAGCTTCTTCGAGCGCGCGCGTTCGGCGAGGTCGGTGACCGCCCGCGCGAGGCCGAAGAAATTCTTTTCCTCGGCGCCCTTGATTACCGGGACGATCAATCCCCAATCGAGGGACACAGCGATGCCGATGTTGCATTCCTTGTGCAGGACGATGTTCGTGCCGTCAACCGATGCGTTGACCGTGGGGAAAGCGCGCAAGGCCTCGACGGCGGCGCGGATGAAAAAGGGCATGAACGTGAGCTTCGTGCCGGATTCCTGTTCGAACGTTTCTTTTGTTTTGGCGCGCAGGGCGGCGATCACGTGGACGTTTACTTCCTCCACGGAATAGACGTGCGGCGAGACCCGCTTTGAAAGCACCATGTGTTCGGCGATTTTCTGCCGCATGTTGGACATCGGCTGGACTTCGTAGTGGCCGAAGTACATGCGCTCGCGCGGGACGGCGGTTTCAATCGCGCCGGAAGCAAGCGCACCGCCCGCTGGCGGAGGAGCAGCTGTGCGGGCCGGAACTGCGCTTGCGGCCGGGGCGGCGGCCGAACCCGCGCCGCCTTCTGCGGCAGCAAGAATGTCCTGTTTGCTGACGCGGCCTCCCGCGCCTGTGCCTTGCACTTGCGCGAGATCGATATTGCGTTCGCGGGCGATGCGGCGGACCAGCGGAGAGCTGCGAATCGCGTCGCCATTCGCGTCCGTCATTTGCGGCGGCGCGGAGGCAGCGGCGGGCGTGGCTTTGACGGGAGGCGGCGGAGCGGGCGCGGCCGCGGCGGATTTTGGCGGAGCCGAAACCGGAGCCTGAGCAGGTTTCGGGCTTTCCGTCTTTGCCGGCGCGGGTGCGGCAGCGGCGGCGCCGACGGCGTCAATCAAGGCCACAACCGTCTGAATGGGCACCGTCTGGCCCTCGTGGACCTTGATCTCCTTCAGCACGCCCGCGGCGGGAGACGGAATCTCCGCGTCAACTTTGTCGGTGGAGATCTCAAAGAGCGGCTCGTCGCGCTCGATCTTGTCGCCCGGCTTCTTCAGCCACTTGGTGATGGTGCCTTCGAAAATGCTCTCGCCCATCTGGGGCATAATGACGTCAACAGCAGCCATCGCTTGTACCTCCAACCTGCTTGATCGGCCCGCGGTTCGTTATTAGTGAGTGGTGATTAGTGAGTAGTGACACGTGATTCGCGACTTGTGACCCGTGCTCATCCATTCGATCTCAGGATACGAAACTCGAAATGCAAGCGCGAACGCCTGCGGACTTCCGCTCAGGCGGCGCTTAGACACTCTTCGTGCCAGACGCCGGGCACGTCCTCGAGCGTGTAGATTTCATCTCCGCCGTGGAAAAATTCGACGGATTTTACTTTGGCGATGCGGCCGGCGTAATCGAGCTGCTCGGACTCGAGTTCGTTGTGATACTGCCCGGCCTCGAGGAAGTTCTCCAGGAAGGCGCGGTCCGCGATGCGGACTTCCGACCCGACCTCAAACTCCGGTTTGTTCAATCCTTTTGTTTTTCCCAAGGCGCAAGACCTGCTTTCTTCCAGCTAGTATTTTGCCAGTTCGCGCGCGGCAGCGACAACTTTTTCAGCATTCGGGAGAAACCGTTCTTCGAGCGGCGGGGAGTATGGCACGGGCGTGTCGAGCGCCGTGACGCGCGCAATCGGCGCGTCCAAATGCTCGAATGCGCTCTCGCACACGATCGCGGCAATTTCGCCCGCGATGCCGCCCGTGCGCGTGTCTTCGTGGACGATCAAGAGGCGGTTCGTATTTTTCACGGAGGCGAGGATCGTTTCGCTGTCGAGCGGCAGCAGCGTCCGCAGATCAATCACGTCGGCCTCGATACCGTCTTTCGCGAGCGTGGCGGCGGCTTCGAGCGCCACGTGCGCCATGGCCGCGTAGCTGACGATCGTCAAATCGCTGCCCTGCCGGCGAACCACGGCCTTGCCGATGGGCACGGTGTAGTCGCCCGCGGGGACTTCTTCTTTGATGCGCCGGTAGAGAAATTTGTGCTCGAAGAAGAGGACGGGATTGTTGTCGCGAATGGCGGATTTCAGCAGTCCCTTCGCATCGTAGGCGGTGGAAGGGTAAACGACCTTCAGCCCCGGAGTGTGTACGAAATACATTTCCGGATTCGCGGAATGGAACGGCCCACCGTGAACACCGCCGCCGGAAGGCCCGCGCAGGACCATCGGCACCGGGGCGCCGCAGCGGTAGTGCGACTTGGCGACGAAGTTCGTAACTTGATTGAAACAGCAGGCGATGAAGTCGATGAATTGCATTTCCGCCACCGGGCGCAATCCCAGATAGCTCATGCCGCATGCGGCGCCGACGATGGCCGTCTCGCTGATGGGCGTATCGATCACGCGCTCGTGGCCGAAGCGGGCGAGCAGTCCCTCGGTGGCCTTGAACGCGCCGCCGTAAACACCGATGTCCTCGCCAATGGCGACGACAGCCGGATCGCGGTCCATTTCCTCAAAGAGCGCCTGGCGGATGGCTTCGAGCATGGTGATTTCGGGCATCGCTAGCGCCTCCGCCTTTTGTGCGGCGGTTTGTTGTGCCGGGGAGGGCGTTCGGCAACTTTATCGCGGCGCTCGAGCTCCACCGAACGGTCCTTGGGTCCGCGGCCGAAGGGCACGCGCAATGGAACTTGCGCGGCAACGTCGCCAGTAGCGGGCTGGTTCTTGCCAGTCGGGCCGGCGACCTCATCCCCTGAAATGCTCTCTTTTTTCTCAGCCGACAAAACCGGTTCGTGACGGGGAGCATGGCCGGGCCTATTTCCATGCTGAGTGGCCACTGCCTGCGTTTTGACGAATGCACCGAAATCAGCGACCTTCCACACCGCTACCTCGCTCGACGCGGGCGGCATCACATCTTGTTTCGGCCGGCGCCATTCGGCTTCAATCGTATGGCAGCCCTCGCAATAGACGCCCTGCTCGGCGGTCTCTGCCGGCGGCAGAGGAGACTCCTCGGCAAATTTCTGATCCGCATCCAACTCGTGCTCGATGCGCGCATCGATCTCGGATTTTTTCTTTGGGTCCCAGAGATTGTGTTCCGTCAGATAGGATTCGTAGCGCGCAATCGGGTCCTGCGCCTTCCAGTAGTCGAACATCGCCTTGGGGACGTATTCGGCCGGATCGTGCTGGGCGTGCCCCTTCATGCGCATGGTTTTCACTTCGATCAGAATGGGTCCGCGGCCGGCGCGGCATTCGTCCACCGCGGTCTTCGTTGTCTCATACACGGCCACCACGTTATTGCCGTCCACAATCTTGCTTGCAATGCCGTAGGCGGCGGCGCGGTCGGCAAGATTCTTGATCGGAACCTGGCGCGCGACGGGCGTCGAATAGGCCCACTGGTTGTTTTCGACGATGAGTACGAATGGGGCGCGCTGTTGCGCCGCAAGGTTCAGGCCCTCGTGAAATGCCCCTGTTGAGGTTCCGCCGTCACCGATCCAGGTCATCGCGACGATGTTCTGTCCCAAATAGCGGCCGGCCATGGCCACGCCCGTCATTACCGGAATCAGATCGCCGAGCATGGAGATCGGAGAGACCACGTGGCGGACTTTCAAATCGCCGAAGTGGCTGGTGCCGTCCTTGCCGTGGGTGGGCGAGGTGAATTTCGCCATGTGCTGGGTGAAAATGTCGCGCGGCTTGAATCCCTTGACGAGCAAGGCGCCGATGTTGCGAATCATGGGGGCCAGCCAGTCGCGCGGCTCGAGGGCGTAGGAGGTGCCGACGGAGACGGCTTCCTGCCCGAGGCTCGAATAGACGCCGCCGACGATCTTGTTCTGACGGAAGAGTCTTACAAGGCGGTCTTCGAGCTGGCGATTGAGCTGCATGAAGTAGTAGAGGTCGAGTTTCTGGTCGTGAGTGAGTGCAGGAGTCATTTTTTGATTCGACATTCGAGTTTCATCATCTCACGCCGCTCAGAATAACGGCCAAGAGTCGCAAATCCAGGGCTAAAGCCCGGACCGTTTTCGTGATGCGTCTCGTGGGGCTGAAGCCCCACGCTTCCACCGAAAAGCAACAGTGCCGCGCCGAAGACCGCGGCGCTACACTTACACCTTAACCCACCGCGGAACCAGCGTGTT
The DNA here is from genome assembly GCA_031296075.1 of Candidatus Acidiferrales bacterium. Taxonomy (GTDB): domain Bacteria; phylum Acidobacteriota; class Terriglobia; order Acidiferrales; family UBA7541; genus Palsa-295. Next base: position 18,655 of record JARLGK010000061.1, on the reverse strand, counting down.
CGGCAATGGCCGGCGCGCTCTGCAAGCTCTCCGCGAGTGCCTGGCCGCTGATTTTCCTGACCTCTCGCGCAAAAACAGAAGCGAAGTGATCGATCAGCCGCTCGCGGACTTCCGCCATGGAGACGGTGCGGCCGAGAGCGCGTTCGAGTGACGTGACACGCTTATCCGCGATGCCGCACGGAACGATCATGTCGAAATAGCGCAAGTCGGTCGAGACATTGTAAGCGAAACCATGGGACGTGACCCAGCGGCTGAGATGAACGCCGAGCGCGCCGAGTTTTTCCTCACCGGCCGGCGATTCGATCCAGACGCCGTGCTGGCCCTCGACGCGCTTCGCGGCGATGCCGAAATTCGCGCTCGCGCGCAGCATCACTTCTTCGAGCTCATGGACGTACCAGCCGATATCGCGGCGATGCTCGGTCAAATCCAGGATCGGATAGCCGACGATCTGGCCGGGACCGTGGTACGTGATGTCGCCGCCACGGTCGCTGGAATGGAATTCGACGTTTTTCTGCGCGAGCAAAGCGTCCGAGACGCGCAGATGATCGCGGGTTCCATTTTGCCCGAGAGTGATCACGTGCGGATGCTCGCAAAGAAGCAGCACGTCGGGAATCGAGCGCGCTTTGCGCGCCTGGACGAGCTGACGCTGCAGTTCGCACGCGCGGCCGTAGGGGATTAGCCCCGCGTCCACTACCCAGCAGATTCTCGTGCTTTGCGTCAACGTGACCTCTTCAAGAACCGCAAACTGCATGCCGCGATAGATTCAGCGCAAAGGATGGCGCTATCGCACCGGCGATCTATGTCGGAGGTGAAGCTCCGACCCCCCGAAAAACCGCCGGGGCTGAAGCCCGGAAACTTTGGTGGTGCTTTTCGTGGGGCTTAGCCCCACGCTTCCACCAAGATTCAAGAATGCCGCGCTGAAGGCCGCGGCGCTACGCTTAAATCCTAAACCTGCGGGCGAGCCATCACGGATCAATAGTTGATGGTCAGGCCGCGCACCGAATTGAACGCATCACCCATCGCTTCCCATACGGTCGGATGGGCATGGATGGTGGCGGCCATGTCGTCGAGAGTGGCTTCGAGGCCCATCGCAGCAACCGGCTCGGAGATGATTTCCGTGGCGAGGGGGCCGATGGCGTGAACGCCAAGAATCTCGCCGTACTTCGCCTCCGCGACCACTTTAATAAAGCCTTCATGCTGGCCGAGGATGGTCGCCTTGCTGTTGCCGAGGAACGGAAACTTGCCGGTCTTCACATCGAAGCCCGCTTCGCGCGCCTGCTTTTCGGTGAGGCCAACGGAACCGATCTGCGGCTCGCAGTACGTGCAGTTCGGGCAGCGCTTGCGGTCAAACGGCTGCACGTCTTTCCCGGCCATGCGGCCCACCGCGATGATGCCTTCCATCGAAGCGGCGTGCGCCAGCTGGGGAAGTCCGGCGACGATATCGCCGATGGCATATAGACGGGGCTCGTCGGTTTCCAGGTACGCGTTGGTGTGCACGAAACCGCGCTCGAGCTTGGCTTTGGTTCGCTCGATGCCAACGTTTTCAGTGAGCGGGCGGCGGCCCACGGCGATGAGGACCTTCTCCGCGGAGATGGTCTGCGTTTTTCCGGTCTTGTCCTTGAACGCAACCGTCCCAATCTTGGCGTCCCTTTTCACGGATTCGACTTTTGCCTCGGTCTCGATGCGGATGCCCTTCTTCTTGAACGCCTTCTCGAGCTCGGGCGAAATTTCCTCGTCCTCGAGCCGCACGATTCGGGGAAGGGCTTCGAGGATGGTTACTTCCGTGCCGAAGGTGCGATAGATCGAAGCAAATTCGACGCCCACCGCTCCAGCGCCAACGACGACGAGCGACTTCGGGATCCCCGCGAGCTGCAGGATTTCCCGGTTGCTGAGAATGATCCCGCCGTCGATCTCGACTCCGGGAAGCGAACGTGCTTCCGATCCGGTGGCGAGCATCGTGTAGGTGGTTTCGATTTCGGTGGTCTTGCCGTCCTTTTCGACGGAGACTTTGCCGGGCGCGGCGATGCGGCCCCAGCCGGTGATCGAATCCACTTTGTTCTTCTTGAAGAGCATGCCGATACCGCCCGCGTGCTTCTTGACGATTTTGTCCTTGCGCGCGAGTATGGCCGGCCAGTTGACCTTGACGTCTTTCACTTCGAAGCCGAATTCCTCGGCGCGCAGGAAATGGTCGTAGAGGTCCGCGTGATGCAGGAAAACTTTTGTGGGAATGCAGCCGACGTGCAAGCAAGTGCCGCCGAGAAACGGGTCCTTCTCCACGACCGCCGTCTTCAAACCCCACTGGCTGGCGCGAATCGCGGCGACGTACCCGCCCGGTCCGCTCCCGATGATCACGAGATCATATTTGGCCAAACCTGTTCTCCCTTGTGGTTCCCATGGACCCCGAGCCGGGATTTCGTGGAGGGTTGGAGACAACCCGGCTCTATCGTCATCGCAGACCCAAGAGTTTAGCAGCCGCTGCCCGGCCATCGCAACCCCGCTGGCGGGCCTCGACCGGGCCAGTTAGTTTGCCCGCGCAATCGCGCACGTGATATAAGGCGAGCGGCATTTTTCGAGGCACGGCGTAGCCGGCCCGGTCCCAAGTCAGCACGCGGATCGACCATTGGATGTCGAAGGAGATGGTGCGGATGGCGCCGGAAATCACACCCAGCGATTCAATGACACAGGAGAGTGAAACTACCCCCACCGCGACCGCCCGGACCACTGGAAACACATTCTTCTTCGGGCCGAATGGCATCCGTGCCGGCTGGCGGATGCTGATCGCGATCGCGCTCTTCGTCCTTTTCGTATTTCTCATGCAGGCAGGTGTGAGGCGCGTCCCGGCGCTCCAGGCAGGGCAGCACGCTATGGCGAAGGGCGTCTTCACGCCGGGCATTGTGCTGATCGCGGAAGGAGTCCAGACGCTCTCGCTCGTTCTCGCGGTGCTGGTGATGACGTTCATCGAGGGGCGGTCGTTCGCCAACTACGGTCTTCCGGGAAAGGAAGCCTTCGGAAAGCGTTTCTGGCAAGGCATGCCGTACGGATTTGCGATGATCACGATCATGCTGGCACTGGTCGCCGCGTTCCATGGATTCTTGTTCGGTGGGTGGGCGCTCGGACGCGCGGACGCCTTGCGGTACGGTTTCCTCTACCTGATTGCATTCATTCTTACGGGGATCTTCGAGGAATTGTCGTTTCGAGGGTATTTGCAGACGACGCTGGCATCAGCGACCGGATTCTGGCCAGCGGCAGTTGTGCTGGCTGTCGGATTTGGAGCGCTACATCTAAGAAACCTGGGCGAAGCGCCGGTGGGCGCGCTTTCCGCGGGAAGTTTCGGGTTGCTGTGTGCGTTCACGCTGCGGCGGACGGGAAACATCTGGTTCGCGATCGGGATGCACACTGCGTGGGATTGGGGAGAGACGTATTTCTACGGGGTGGCCGACAGCGGCCAGCTGGCGCGGGGCCATCTGCTGAATTCGTCCTTTCACGGGCCGGTGTGGCTGACGGGCGGATCGGTGGGACCGGAAGGAAGCGTGTTCGTGTTTGTAGTGCTGATCCTGTCGGCAGCGATCATCCATTTCATGTTTCCTGCGCGGCGGACGGCGTCCTGAGGTAGGTACGGCTGGAATCCTTTTGCGGCCATGCGGCATCTACTGTGGGGCTGAAGAGGGTCCACGGAACGTCATTTGCGCGGCACGTTTGACATGACGCGCAGATACCTCTAAAATCAACGGTTTTGGATGGCATCGCGGACCCGAACTGAGGACCCGAACGATGGATAAGAAGCGTCTCGAATATTACAAAAAGAAACTGGTCACGCGCCGCGAGGAACTGATGCGCGGAATCGCACGCACGCAACAGGAAGGCCGCGAAGCGGACGAGGACTCGACGGTGGATCTCGCCGACAAGGCCGCGAACTCGTACACGAAAGAATTCCTTTTCGGCCAGACGCACAACGACCGCTCGCTGCTGCAGTTGGTCGAGGAAGCGCTCTCGCGGATGAAGGACGATTCGTTCGGTGAATGTGTGTCCTGCCACGAGGAGCTGCAGCAGAAGCGCCTCGAAGCCGTGCCCTGGACCCGCTACTGCCTCGCCTGCCAGGAAAAGAAAGAAGAGGGCCTGCTCTAGGCCCCTGCGGTAACCTTCCGCGCGCTCGTGTCTCTTCCCTCGCCGCCTGATTTGAGGTAGCGTTTCAGATAGCATTTCGGTTAACAACGCATCCGTGATCTTGAAAAGCGCGCTCGACGCACTGGCATCGGTCGTGTTCCCCGGCCCGTGCCGCATTTGCGGCCAGGCGCTGACGAATGCGAGCCGCATTCCGATCTGCGTGACCTGCCTGGATGGATTCGTGCGAATCAAGGAGCCGATGTGCCGCTGCTGCGGCCGGCCGTTTGTTTCGGACGTCGCCGCACAGGCGATCGAGCCGCTATGCCGCCTGTGCCGAGCGAAGTTTTACGCCTTCGACCGCGCGCGGAGCTTCGCTCTCTATGACGACGCGCTCATTGAGGCCGTTCTCCTTCTGAAATATGAGGAGGTGACGCGGCTGGGCGACTGGTTCGCGGCGCGGCTGGCTGAAATCGTCTTGCGCGCGCCGGAGGAGTGGCACGTCGACGTGGTGGTGCCGGTTCCATTGCACAGGGACCGTCAGCGCGAGCGCGGTTACAACCAGGCGGAGCTGATCGCCCGGCCGCTGGCAAAGCGCCTCGGGCTGAAACTGGAAAGGTATCTTTTGGCGCGCACACGGCCACGCCCGCCTCAGCTGGTGCTCTCTCGCAGCGAGCACTGGAAGTCCGTCCGTGGCGCCTACGCGACGCGGGAAGGCCTGCAGGTTGACAACCTCCGCGTCCTACTGGTAGATGATGTATTGACGACGGGCGCGATTCTGGATGCCTGCGCGCGCGCCCTGAAGAAAGCAGGCGCCGCCGCGGTGCTGGGGTTGACGGTGGCGAGGGTCCGCTCCGTACCGGTGATTCCGGGGCCCGTTGTGGCGGCAGGGATGCCGCGCAGCCGACAGAAACCAAGCGGGCAGCAAGAGCATCGAAGATAGTGGATATAATTGTCGAGCGGCGCAGAGGCGACGCGATGGAGAACCGGCACAAAATCGGCCTACGTCCCCGGCCCACTCTCGGGCACGGCGGAGTAGTGCACGAATCCGCGCTCCCGCAGCCGCTGCCTCCGCCCGCGAGCCGGCCTTCGGTGATGCAGGCGCCGGTGCTCGTTCTCAACGCGACCTTCGAGCCGATCAACGTGACGGCGGTGCGCCGCGCGCTGGTCCTGATGCTGAAGGGCGTGGCGCAGGCCGAAGAAACCAACCACTCCGAAGTGCATTCGACAACCAAGGCGATTCAGGTTCCGTCCGTGATCCGGCTGCTCTCGTACAGGCATATCCCGCAGCAGAGCCGCGCGCTCTCGCGGAAAAATATTCTCCTGCGCGACCGGAATACCTGCCAGTTCTGCGGCGCGGCTTTGCCGGCTTCGGAGCTGACGCTCGACCACGTGATGCCGCGTTCGCGCGGGGGCCGCTCGTCGTGGGAGAACCTCGTGGCATCCTGCTACACCTGCAACAATCGCAAGGGTGATCGCACGCCCGAAGAGGCTGGCCTGAAGCTGCGGCGTCGTCCACGGCCGTTCACACTACATACGTCGCGGCAGCTGATGCGCTTGATTGGGCATCGCGATGAGAAGTGGCGGAAGTACCTTTTCTACTGATCGCCGTTACTGACCGCGCTTTGATGCAACCCTTTCGGAGATTCTGCGTCTAATTAATCAAACGCTTCTAGGACACACCCCGGGAGGCGTGACTGGTCTTAACCAGTCCGCTTCCCTTCCTTTTTTTCCGGAACATTTCATCGCAAGTAGTGGGTCACTGTAAGAACCAACCGCGGTCAGCGAGCATATGTCCGGACAGCACGCTAATCGTCCAAGTGGGTTACTTCCGAGCAGGGGAAAGTCAGGAATCTTCCGCGCCAGGACCGGGAGCAAGTGAAGTAACTGCTTCGCAATCTCGGGGGCGTAAACCTAAAGACAATCGAGCGGGAAGTGATATAATTAAAAAATGTTATCAGTGCGTGCCGCGATGCGCTTTTTGGGGGTTGCACTCTTGCTGGGAGGTAGTCTGCTTCTACCGCTCCGGATTGCAACAGCTGACCTTCCCTCGCAAGAGCACCGATTGCTGCTGTTCCATCTGCATACCAACGAGCGGATAAATATCGTTTACCGACTTGGCGATTCGTACCTTCCCGGCGCCGTTGACCAGCTCGATCATTTTTTGCGAGATCACCGAACGGGCGATGTAACCGCCCTGGATCCCAGGCTTTTCGACTTGTTGAGCGATCTCACCGCAGCGGTGGGACGCCCGGGAACTGAGATCGACATCGTCTGCGGCTACCGCACGCCCTGGAGCAACGAGTTCCTCCGGCGGACGACCGCGGGCGTGGCCGAACATAGCCAGCACATGCTCGGTGAAGCGATTGACATCCGCATCCCAGGAGTGCCGACCGCTCGCTTACGCGACGCCGCACTAAGTTTGCATCGTGGAGGAGTCGGCTACTATCCTCAATCCGGATTTGTCCACGTGGATCTGGGACGCGTTCGGCGTTGGTAGCACAATCCGGATTCGGCTTTCACTCGTTCGGGGAGTATGGATATCCTTTTACGAGGACCTTCTCTAGATCGGCGTCAAGCTCATAGATATCGTCGAAGAAATCCACCTCTCCATCGTCCGCGACAATCGCCGTGCCGTACAGAATCAAGACAGGAATGGGCTTGGTAAGACTCACTCCGAACGTTTGGTCTCCGTTCATTGCGCCGAGAATACGATCGGTGTCCCACCCGGGATTGTCGCGCAAGACCCACGCTGCTAATGCGACTGGATTTTCCACACGGATGCATCCGTGGCTAAAATCCCGCCGAGGGCGGGAGAATAGGTGGACGGCGGGCGTACCGTGCATATAGACGTCATAACTATTGGGCATGTCGAACTTCACGAGCCCAAGTGAATTGTCCGGGCCGGGTCTTTGCCGAATGGCCAGCTTGCCCGAGTCGAGCTGCCGTTCCATGTCTTCACTGACGCTATCATCGCTGACAATCGTTCCTTGGGCGTCCACGACTTCATAGGAGTGATCTCTGAGATAGTGCGGATTCTTTTTTAGTTCAGGGACCAATTCGTCACGTTGAATGTCCAGCGGAACATTCCAGTAAGGGCGGAAAATAACTGATTTCAGTTGCGTGGTGAATACCGGAGTCTGATGCTTGAACGATCGGCCGACAACCACGTTCATCGAGAAGGCCGGGCGATATTCCTCAGTCGCCGCATAGAGACGAAATTCAGGAATGTTGACTACGAGTGGCGGCTGCTCAAATTCGTGAGGCAGCCATCGCCATCTTTCCAGAGTGAGTTTGAGCTGCAGGACGCGCTGACTCACAGGTGTGTTCAGATCTTCAAATGTTTGAGTCCCAATGATTCCATTTGGTTCGAGTCCATGACGCCGCTGAAAACGAGCCACGGCGGTTACGAGAGGTCCCGTGTAAGCCAAATCAGGCGCGACGATGGCATCGGTTGCCGCCAAATCGCTCAGAAGGACAAGGAGCCGCTTGAGTTGCGGCACGCCGGTATAGGAATCGCCGGGTTTCACCGGTTTTGGCGGCACCGGAAGCAACTCGCTGCCAGACTCGCTCGCCAGTTTCAGGTAGGTTTTCAACGCGCCGACGGTTTGGCGATATGCGGGGAACGGCGGTTCGACGGTTCTCATCACAGCGTTTACATCTTCCGCGCCTACCAGCTTCTGGCGGACAAATTCCGAGAGATCGAAATTTGCGTTGTCGATTTCCAAATCAAAGCGAACCGTACGGGGATTCACGCGCCCATGGTTTAAGTCGGAGATATAGCGCATGGCCGAAATTGTGATTGCAAGATCGAAGCGGACGAGTTCCGACTCCGACGCGTGACCTGTCTCAATTGTTGCGAGGCGTCCATCCCACCGAGGACCATCGTAATCGACAGGATTGAGGCCTTCCTCCTCGGCGCCTTTGAATAGGTTCGTGAGCGCCTGAGCCTGAGGAGAGGGCTGCCGACCCAGAACCCAAGGCAATCTGTCGCCGACTGTTCCGTAGAATTCCTTAGCCTCAGCACGATAATTCTGAAAATCTGGATATTGCAGGTCGGAGAGATGGGCGGAGTCGATGAAAGTCTGGAGCGAGGCCTGGCCATCCGAAGAAAGTTGCTGAGGCCCTTCAGCGGCGCCGAAGACGGGCACGGCACCGGCCTTTGCTGCATCGACGGATGTTTTCCGGCAGCCGAATAGAATCGCGATTACGGCGAAGAGACAGAGCGCTCGATTAATCCCGCGAAGGTGCATTGGTCGCCCAGGTAGCTAGACTCAAACCGTCGCCCACCAGGGGCTCGGAAGCTCTGTCTTGAAATGCCTAGTGACTCGTCTTTCAAATCCTTGAACTGATTGCGCACTTTTTCAATTTGCTCGCGGTATGGAAGAAAGTGCGAATGCCGGTCATGGGCGTGCTGTATCCGGCCCGCCTTTTTTGACTACCTATCCCCGACTGCCAGCTAGATTGTCGACATCTTGGCTTCCTGCTCGAACTGCGGGGTGTACGTCTTGCGGCACAGGAACCGTCGCCGATGGCTGACGCGGCAGAAGGTGTGGGACGAGACATTCCAAGTATACACTCCTCCGCCGCCGGCTATTGGCATACGTGTTCTCAAGTCAGACCACGGAGACGATTCGTGATTGCGGTCAGCTCCCGATCAGTCGAATAACCCGACAAGTGGTTGTCGCGGGCTACTGACGGAACATGACTTTCAGCCCTCGGCGCCAGTTGTCGCTCAGGCCGATGCGCGCGGACTGAATTTCGGGGGAAAGATGTTTCAGCACCGTTTCCGCGCTGGCGAGCGGGATGGAGCGTTGCGGGTCACAAACTTGTAGGCCATGCCGAGCAAGTCCCGCAGCACATCCGCATCGACACGAGACAGGCGAACCAGCACGGAGGGATAGCCGACGTAGTGGTCCGTCACGTAGTACACATCGGGGGCCGCGGCCAGCAGCTCGGCACGGTCACCGAAATCCACTTTGACGACAAGCGAGTTGGGTTCAGCCGAGCGATGCGTGGGGACGCACGCCAGAAGTTTTCCATGCGCCTTGAGCGCCAGTTTCCCGTACGCGGTGCCGTCCTCCACGCCAGGCAATGCGAGCCCGATCTTCCGCACGGTGTCGAAGTTGATTGTGCGTCTGGCCATCAGTCAATCTTTTCCGCGTCTCTTGGTCAGTTCGATGAGTTCGTGCATGAGCCGATAGGCGGCAGCAAGAAGCGGGCGGCCCATTGGGTCTTTCCAGAGAGCGTCATACGGACCCTCTCCAAAATGCAGTCCACTCGGTGTGAGCAGATTGATTCTCGCGTTTCCCGTGCGCGGAGCGGGCGGCCTGCTTTCCTTCCAGGGACCGATCGCTCGCACCACGGCTTGTCCGGCTTGCAGCAGAACATCAATCGATGCGTCGAGTGTGCTATCGGGCTTTTCCCAGATAATAGCCGCACCACTGTAGTTGTAATACCGTGCGTGATGGTCTGAATACCCAACGATCAAATCCACGCCGTCCTTCATTCCGACTTCGACAATTACACCCAGGACATCCTTCCCTTCTTCTTGAGGCTGGTTTACACCCAACTCCCGAAGAAAGTGGCACGCCTGCAAGTAATGCCGCGATTCCAGCTCTGGCATTTCAAGAATGCCTGAAGGACTGCAATAGCATCTGCCGTGTTGCCGGAATTAATGTGATGCTTGGCATTCTTAAATGAGGCCCAGGGTTCGGAGGTCAATGTCTCTGTTGAAACCGCCATCCATTGCCAGAGCGGCATGTCGCCAAAGAGCGTGTCTCGAATTGTGGGCCGCTCCTCGGCAGGCTTGCTCTTGGAAAAAGTGAACAACTCACACCCCTTAGACGCTCCGGTTTTATAGCACACCCGTGCCTAACCCCTGGTAAGTCGAATTGCTGGACACGTTACTTGGTCACACTATTGGCGGAACATCACTTTCAAGCCGCGGCGCCAAATTTCGCTGAGGCCGATGCGCGTGACGTGAATTTCGGGTGAGAGGTACTTCAGCACAGTTTCCGTCGTCGGATGAAAACGCAAAGCCGGAGCCGCAAGCCAGACGAGTGGCGGTTTCGGATCGAGTTGCTTTCCGGCGAAATATCCGTAGCGCTCGAAATCTCCATCGCGCTGGTGCCGCCGGACGCGCAGCCAGTAGTCCACGGCCTGAATCGGCAGTTGCATGTCTTCGGAAGCTTTCAACTCGATCACCACGAGCCGCCCTCGCCGTGTGACGCCGAGCAGATCGAGAACTCCGCGATCGCCCGCAGTAAGAGCAGGTAGCTGCGAATAGAGATAGCCGGGATCGAGCTGCGCGTCGAGGCGCGTCGGATCCTGGAGCACGAGGGTTTCGATCCATCGCTCCGGAGCCGCGCGATAGAGCGGATGAGTTGTTTCAGTGGCGAGCGAGCTGCGATGGAGATCGAGCCGGCGCATCAACCGGTCGAGCGCAGGCTCGGTCGCCTCGGTGAGGTGTTCGCGCGAATCACCGAGACCAAATAACATGCCTTCGCGCGACCAGCGAGCAAATTCCAGGCCGCGAAAACAGATGGCGACTTCGGTTGTCCCCGGCACGAGGTGGAGGCCGATGTCGTCACCTGCGGGCGGCGTGTGCAGGGCGAGTGCGTGGATTCGTCCAATGGCTTCGCGGGCCGCCGCGAGCGTGGATTCAACCTCGCGACAAGGAGTGAGCCAGCTTTCGGTGTTACCCGCATCAGCGGCGTCGATTTTCTGCATGCGGCCGTCCTCTTCGCGGAATTCGAAAACTTCCACGCGCGCGGCCGAAGAGAGCGCGAAGGCGCGCTCTCGGATCGATCGGCTGGCGCCTTCGGGAACGAATACACGTAACCCCTCGACGGCGCGGCTCGTGGCACGCTGGCGCGTCATATCAAGCCACAAGATTCCGAACGTGAGAATTCCTTCGATCGCTGCGGCGCCTTCGCCGGGCGCAATCGCGATCGCCGCCCATTCGCGCGGCCCTTCGTGCATGCGTCCGCGGACGTATACGCCGGAGAACGAGTGTTCGAGATCGGGCGCGGCGGTCAGCGAATCGATGGTCGCGTCGGGGAAATGCTCGGCGAGGACGCGGCGCAGGCGCGCGCGAAACTGCTCGCGCGTGACCCGTCCCGCGGCGCGCGGCGAATCCGTGCGCAGGAACTCGAGACGGCCCGGCTTCGCGCGGCCGAATCGGCGGACCTCCAGAACGATGCGATCCTGGGATTGTTCTCGGACGCGCAAGATCCGCCGGGTCAGATTGCTTTCAGCGGACCACAGGTGTACGAGGGGATTCTTGCCGTCGCGATGGAGTTCGCAACGCAGCGCGGCAAGTTCCGCGAGCCATTCGCCGTCCTCGCGGACTTCGGTGCTGCCGGATGCCGCCATGGCGACCAGAGCGCGGTCGAGCTCGGCCCAATCGTTCATATACAAAACACCACTCGTTTAGAGACAGTTGCGGCCCGGCTATTCCAGCGGCTATTCCAGGACCAGCCCGGTGACGCGAATAGAAGGATACTGCTGATCCCACGTCGAGGGAAGCCCCTGGTCGATCGCCAGGTTGAATTCGCGCTGCTCGCCGACCCTCAGCGGGGCGTCGCTGCGGTGGATTGGCCGCAGCGTGTCTTTCAAGATCACCTGCTTGAACGGATCGTGAAATTCGATGAGCACTTCCATCGCGGCCACGGGGCGCGGGCCATTGTTGGAAACGATTCCCGCGACATACGTGAAGTGCTGATTCATCAGATTGTCCGATTGCGAAAGACGGAGGTCCTGAAAATGAATCTGCGGCGCGTAGGCCTGCTCGGCGGCTCCGAAGGGCAGCGGCGCGTCAACCGCCTGCTGCCGCGGCGAAATGAAATGCGACAGGAGCACCACGCCTGCGGCGAGAACCAGGATCACCACCGCGCCTGCCGCGAACGCAGCCGGGAATCCTCTTTTCTCTTCGCGGTTTGCAGTCTCGTCTGGTTCCACGATTTTCCTCAGCGGCCGAAAGAAAGGCGCAGAATCAGCGGCTCGGGAAGCCCGGCCTGCATCATGCGCTGCTGCACGTCCTGCACATCATACGGCACGCGCCAGAACTCCACGGACTGATTCTCGAGGTCGGCAATGGCAAATGCCGCGCGCGTGTCGCCGTCGCGCGGCTGGCCGATCGAACCCGGATTCAGCAGGTAGGAAGTGTTCGGCGCGAGATTTAAAGTGGAGGACTGATTCGGCAACAGGGGCTTGGTGTGCAGCGATCCCACATCGTGGCCATGGAGCGTGAAGGCGCCCTGGATGTGGGTGTGGCCGAAGAACACGACCGGCGTGGGAGCGTCCAGCAAGCCGTCGGCCGCCTCCTCCGGCCCGAAAACATATTCGTCCTCATCGTGAACGGCGCCGTGAACCATGGAAAACCCGCCGGCCTGAATGGGCCCTTTCGGAAGCTTTTCCAGGTATGCGAGATTTCCGATTTGAAGGTGTTCGCGCGTCCAGAGCACGGCAGCGTGCGCCGCCGGATTGAATTCCTCGGGGTTTGTCAGGCCGCTGACGGCTTTGTCGTGGTTGCCGCGGATCGTCAGGGCATCGAGCGCGCGCACGCGATCGATCACTTCGTTGGGATCCGGACCGTAACCCACCAGATCACCGAGGCAGACGGCCTTGTCCCATTTCCCGCGCGCGGCGTCCAGAGCTGTTTCAAACGCCGTCAGATTTGCATGAATGTCGCTTAGGATCAGATACCGCACGCCAACGCTCCCCCCCGGCAAGACGACCATAATAGACGAACATGCGCTCGCTTGCACCACGAGCGCAGGCCGCGAGCGGATATTTCCGGTCCGTCAGCGAATTAGCATGGCGTCGCCATAGCTGTAGAACCGGTAGCCGGATTCGACGGCATGGCGGTAGGCGCCGAGGACGTGGTCGCGTCCAGCAAATGCTCCCACCAGCGCCAGCAAACTCGATTGCGGCAAATGAAAATTCGTCAGCAATTGATTTACGATGCGGAAAGGCTTGCCGGGGTAAAGAAATATTTCCGCTTCCGCCTTTCCGGGTGCGAGGAGCTCCGCGCGCCCGGCGTTCTTCTCCGCCGCATCTTCCAGCGCCCTGACGACCGTGGTCCCCACAGCCAGCACGGGGCGGCTCGCGCGTCGCGCCCGCTCGAGCGCGGCCACGGTTGTTTCCGGAATCTCGTAAGCCTCGGTGTGAATCTTGTGGTCTTCCAGACGCTCGGTACGAACCGGCTCGAATGTGCCGAGCCCCACGTCCAGCGTCAGCTCCGCGATTTCGATTCCACGGTCGCGAAGCCGGCGCAGAATCTCGGGCGTGAAATGCAATCCGGCGGTGGGTGCGGCGACCGCGCTTCCTTGCCGCGCAAACACGGTCTGGTACCGCTCGCGGTCCAGCGGCTCATCTTCACGCTTGATGTAGGGTGGCAGGGGTATGTGGCCGAGCCGAGCGAGAATCTCATCAAAACCGTTCTTCGAGCTGAAGCGCAGCACGCGCAATCCATATTCGCCCCGGCCCTCCACCTGCGCCTGGAGTTCACCCTCACCGAAAACAATTCGCTCGCCCACAGGCACTTTTCTGCCGGGGCGGACCAGCGTCTCCCACGTATCCGCGTCCAATCGCCGGACCAGAAGCACTTCGATAGGAGCCTGGAGAAACTCGGCTCGAGCGGGATTGTTGTCGCCGGGGGGCTGCGCGTGAATTCCTGCTCGCCGGCCGAAAAGGCGCGCGGGCAGAACGCGCGTGTTGTTGACAACGATCAGCTCGTCGCCGCGAAGCAGTTCCGGAAGCTCGCGGAAGGTCCGGTCATCCCACGCGCCGCTAGCGCGGTCGAGCAGCAGCAGACGCGAAGCATCGCGCTCGTCGAGCGGGCGCTGCGCGATTTGTTCCGGCGGCAGATCGTAGTCGAAATCGCTTACATTCATTCGCCGCGGCCTGTCAGGAACCCTTCGCAGCGCGTCCGGCGATTGCAGCGACTTCCTGCATCTCGCCGTGAATGCGGCCGTTGGTGGCGAGCGTTTGCGGGCCGCCCAGGCGGTAGGGCTCCCCGTTCATATCGGTGACCTTCCCACCGGCTTCCTGAACGAGCAGGATTCCCGCGGCCGTGTCCCACGAATTCAAGCCGAACTCCCAGAAGGCGTCGAAGCGGCCGCAAGCGACCGAGCAGAGATCCAGCGCGGCGGAGCCATCGCGCCGGACGCCGTGCGAGCGCAGCGTGAACTCCCAGTAGTAATTCATGTTCGCGCTTCGCTTGCGTTGATGCGTGGGGAAACCGGTGGCCACCAGGCTCTGGGCCAATGTTTCGATGGGCGAGACGTGAATCCGCTTTCCGTTCAGATACGCGCCTTCTCCGCGGGCGGCCGTGAACATCTCGTCGCTCACCGGGTTAAACACGACGCCCGCGACCGGCTGGCCTTCTTCGGCGAGGCCGATGGAGACGGCGAAGCAGGGATATGCGTGCGCGAAGTTTGTCGTACCGTCGAGCGGATCCACGTGCCAGCAACATTTCGCGCCCACTCCGCCGCCACCGCCTTCCTCGGCGACAATCGCGTGATCGGGAAAATGTTCTCGGAGCCGCGCGACGATCAACGCCTCGGAGCGGCGGTCCGATTCCGTGACGATATCCACTTCACCTTTGTAGGAAATCTCTTTCGGGCGATCGAACTCGTGGCGCAGGATGGCTCCTGCTTCGCGCGCTGTTTCGATGGCCACATCCAGGAATTGGCTCATAAGATTGTGATCGTACCGCGCGACCAATCACGGAGTCGCGGCGGGCGTCAAATATTCCTTCCGGTAGCGCACCGTGTAGTCGCCCTTCACGTCGAGTTTCACGTGGCGATCGCTGGCGGGCGGCGGCATGGGGCGCGGATAATATGCCAGCAGATATTGCGTGCGCAACTCGCGGTCGATCCTGTCGAACATGTCGTCGAGCTGGCTCTTGTCGTCGAGAATGAACATATCGCCGCCGGTGCTGTCCGTGATGGTAATCAGCGCGTGCTCGCCGGCTGTGTTGCGCCCGCTCTCGTTCTTCACCGGGCGGATCAGCACCGTGTAAATCAGCGCGCCGGAGGCCACCGCCGCGCGCCGCGTCTCGTCAAACTTCGAAATGCTGGTCGTCTCGCCGCCGTCGGTGACCAGCACGATCGCGCGCCGGCGCCCTACCGGCCTCCGCTTCAGGGCGTTCGAGCTCAGAAAGATGGCGTCGTAAATCGAGGTGCCCGCTCCGGGCGCGATTTGCCGCACGGCCGTCTGCAGACGTGGCACGTCGTCGGAAAAATCGGCGAGCCGCGTCACCGTCTCGGTGAATTCGAATACGCCGAGCGTATCGCCGGGACGCACGACCTGCCGGATGAAATGCGCCGCCGCTTCCGTCTCGAATCTCAGATCCTTGAACGTGCTGATGCTCGCGTCCACCATCAGGGCCAAATCGAGCGGCCGGTTGGTCTCGGCTTCGAAGTGCTCGATTGTTTGCGGCACGCCCTCTTCGGCTACCTGAAAGGCGTCCTTAGTAAGATCGGGAATCGGCTTGCCATTTGGGTCCGTGACGCTCGCCAGGATGGTGACGAGGTCGGTCTGCACGCGGATTTCGTTCCCACGCCGCTGCTGGCCCGCACCCAGCGCTCCCACCGCTAGCGCGCCCGCCGCGATTGCCGCCAGAAGCGCCAATCGTGCTGCCCGAGCTTTACAGTTTGCAGAAAAGGGCCGCCCTTTCGGGGGTCGGAGCTTCAGCTCCGACATGAACGGCTCGCCCTCAATGCGCGTTAGCGCCTGAGGACACTCTTCACTGCCTTTTTCCGCGCCTCGCTTAGCCATTAGGAACTAGATTCATCCGGGCCGGAAATGGCTTCCTGAGAGGGCACTTCGCCTTCAGCCCAGACTGCGCCGCCGGCGAAATATTCCTTTTTCCAGATGGGCACGGCGCGCTTGAGTGTGTCGATTGCGTAGCGGCAAGCGTCGAATGCGGCGCCGCGATGCGCCGAGCTGACGGCGATCCAGACGCTGGTCTCGCCGATCTCGAGCCGGCCGAGCCGGTGCACGATCGCGAGACGGCGAATCGAAAACTTGGCGCGAATCTCGGCGCCGATCTCGCGCATCTTGGCGTAGGCCATCGGCTCGTAGGCCTCGTATTCGAGGTACAGCGTCTTGCCGCCCTTGAAATTGTTGCGCACGAAGCCGTCGAACACGACCATCGCGCCGTCTTCCGGCGCCTTCAGCGATTCGATCAATTCGCGCGGGCGGATCGGCTCGCGCACCAGCTTAAAAATGTCGCCTTCGACGGCCGTTTGCAGGCCGCCTTGCTGGCCTCCGGTCTGTTGTCCACCCCCTTGCCCGCCACTGACCGGCGGAAGAAATGCGACTTCATCGCCCGTTGCGAGCGGAGTGCGCCAGCCGGAATATTCCTGATTCACGCTGGCGGCGATGGAAGCGCGAAATTCGGCGAGTCTGGGGAAGCGCCGGCCGTAGCGCTCGAAAAGGTCTTCGACGCGCGCGCCGTCGGAAAGCTCGGCGTCTTCCTGCGCCACGCCGGTAATGTCCTTGAGCTGCCCGAAGAAGAGAACGCGAACGCGCATTCCCCATTCTAACGCGAGGTTGGGTGAACAAGAAGTGCAGGGCTCTTCCGGGTCAGGATTTAAGTGTAGCGCCGCGGACTTTAGCGCGGCAGCCGTTGCCTCGCCCTTGTAGCGGCCGCCTTCTCGCACTGAGACTCCGCTGTGCGGAGTCGAACGTGTCAGGCGGGCGTCTTTGCATTCGTAGCAGCATGTCCTGAACGTACCCTTTTGCGGGTGCCCATGCTCGGTTTGTGAGCGTGGGGCTTTTCGGCCCCGGACATTTGTCACCTGGATGAGCGATACCGAAGGCCTTCTTCAACCTGGGTAAGCTCGGGCGAAACGACACTTCCGCCAACCCGATGTCGGACCTGTTCAGGGGCGGAATCCCTTAGGACTTCGTTTTCTTCGAAGGTTTCGACTTGCCAGAACTGTTGAGGGCGACCGCTTGGCGAACGAGCGCCTTGAAGGCGGACTCGTCAACGTCTTCTCCTTCGTGGATGTCGATCGCGCGGCGTACGTTTCCGTCGAGGCTCGAGTTGAAGAGACGGGCCGGATCCTTCAGAGACGCGCCCTTGGCGAAGGTAAGCTTCACGACATTCTTGTAGGATTCGCCAGTGCAGATGATGCCGTCGTGCGACCAAACCGGAGTGCCCATCCACTTCCACTCCTCGACGACGTCCGGGTCTGCTTCCTTGATGAGCTGGCGCATTCTGCCGAGGGTTTCCCCGCGCCAGTCCCCGAGTTCGCCGATTCTTTTCGAGATGAGCTTCGATGCCGACTGGCCTCGGCTCGCGCCCGACTTTTTCATCATTCGTCCGTCCTTTTCAATGATGTGGTGAGCGCGAGTGACGCTATTCCGCTTCGGAAGCATATCGATGTTGGGCGCGATACAACCGCGTGCCATCTGGCTTAATTGCATAGAACAGCAAAGCGCCCTTGGAGCCATTCTTCATGGGGTGCGCTACGACTGTAATTGGGTCACCCGGCTTGTACGTCGTCCGATTCCAGCCCTGATCGACCATGATGTTGATGCTCGAAGCCTCGATATCCCACGTTCCGACGGTGGAGGGGTCCTTCGCTTCAGGGCCAACCGTGATGATGATGTGGCTGTGTGGGTTCTGGAATTGATACTCGTCTACGACGCCCGTATACGTAATATTCTTGGCCACATCGAACATCGCGCGGGAATGATGGGCGAGGGCCGGACGAGCCGCAAAGAACAGGGCTCCCGTCACCGCCATCAAACTCAAAATTGCTTGTTTCGTCTTCATCTATCTTTCCGTCACCCACTTCTCGGCGGAGCTTACCATCAGAGTTTTGTGACCGTCATTCATACTACCGCAGAGCCGACGAGGCGGGAGGCCCAAGCTTCGCGCGTTCGCGACGATGCAGTTCACGTTACCGCTGAGCACGCTTTTGCGGGTGCCCGATGCTCGGTTTGTGAGCGTGGGGCTTTTCGGCACCCGGTTCTTTCTCACCTCCAGAGTCTGTCCCGAATGCACCTGCCTATTTTCGCTTTTGACAACTGATGGCAAGTTGATTAACATGGGTTGGGGCACTTTTCAGCCCCGCTGGAGTTCGCACATGTACTTAGCTGTCGCAACTTGTGCCGCAACACCCTCCGCACTATATCCCCGCGCCAAAACCACTCGAGAGAGAGCCCCCCATGCCCGCCCAATCCCTTCCTCACCGCACACCGCCGCCAGCCCACAACTCGGCAACTAGGATCGTCGCCGGACCGAAAAGCGATCCGCGCAATACGCGGTTGACCGCAGAACCGGGCAGTGCCGCCCGCGTTTTTCCCGAATCACGCCCTCGCGTTGATCAACACAAGGTGCTAGGCATCTATCGTCGTATCTCCCTGAAAACAAACGACAGCGACCCCACCTGCCCGACACACTTTTTCGAGGCGTTCCTGTGTTCTGTCCAGCCGGGAAGATTCCTGACACTTCAGACCGGGGACATCCCTGACACTTTTTTCTCGGGTGCTTCGAGGGGAAGGGATGCAAGGGAAGGGGAAGCTTCCCCTT
>JARLGK010000060.1 GCA_031296075.1 Candidatus Acidiferrales bacterium | reverse complement strand
GGATTTCGACGCGACGCGGAAATATCCCGTGCTGATCAACGTGTATGGCGGGCCGCATCTCCAACGCGTGAGAAATGAATGGGACACCGACCCGGAAGCCCTGTGGCTCCAGATGATGGCCGAGAAGGGTTACATCATATTCACGCTCGACAATCGGGGCTCTTACTTCCGCGGCCATGCGTTCGAAACGCCGATTTATCACCAGCTCGGCAAAGTCGAGCTCCAGGACCAGCTCACGGGCGTGAAATACCTGAAATCGCTCCCATATGTGGATGGTTCCCGCATTGGCATCTGGGGATGGAGTTACGGCGGTACGATGACGCTCGAAGCGATGTTCAACGCCCCCGACGTTTTCAAGGCCGGCGTTTCGATTGCGCCCGTCAGCGACTGGCGGCTGTACGACACCGCCTACACCGAGCGCTACATGGGCCGGCCGCAGGACAATCCCACCAGCTACGTCGAGAGCTCGCCGGTGAACCAAGCCGCCAGGCTCAGGGGCAAGCTGATGCTCGTGCACGCGACCGGCGACGACAACGTTCATTTCGCGAATACGTCCGAGTTGCTCAACGAGCTGATTCTCGCCGGAAAGTATCCCGCGAGCCTGATGATCTTTCCCGGCCGCGGCCACGGAATGGGAGACATTCCGACCTACATCCAGCTTTTCAAGGGTGTCACGGATTTCCTGTTGAATAATCTCTAGCACAAAGAGACTCTATACAACCCGCCGAATCCGGACCGGCTCGAATACAATAGGCGCGAGTTCGGCGAAGGAGCGAAAGCGCCCGGGGAATGCGTTTTCGAGCGAGGGAGTTGGTCGTGGAATGATCAGCCCAAGTCATCTTTGTGATCGAGTATTGCGAATCGGATTCGCGGCGTGTTCGGCTGCGGCGTTCCTTTTTTGCGTGTCATCCTGCGCGGCGCAGTCGGCAACCGAAACTCCAGTCGCCGCGGGAGGAAGCGAGGCGGCAACACCCGCGCCGGCGCCGACTCCGGCGCTGCCGCGCATCGAGGCTGCTCCGTCCGCGGGCATGCTCGATCTCGGCTTCCACAACCTTTACGAGCTGAATTTCAAGGGTGGCCGCGCGAAATTTCTCTCCTACCAGAAGCTGGAACCGAACGATCCGCTCGGCAAGGCTGCCGAAGCGGCCAGCTATCTCTACGAGCAATTCAATGCCAAGGGAATTTTTGCCTCGGACTTTTTCCTGAACGACGCAAAATTCCTGGGCGGCGCGCAAGGAAGCGCGTCCGACAACCGCAATGATGAATTTCTCGCCGCCAATCACCAGGCGCGCGAAATGGCCGCTCAGCGGCTGAAAGTCGATCCCCGCGACAGCCATGCCCTGCTCGTGCTTACGTTTACCGACGGCATGGAGGCCGATTATGACGCGCTGATCGTGAAAAAACAGATGGCGGGCCTGGGCTTGACGAAGCAGGCGGATGCCGAAGCCGCGAAACTGCTTGCCATCGATCCGACGGCAGAAGACGCTTACATGGCGCTTGGCGCCGCCAACTACATCATCGGCTGCCTACCCAGCTACAAACGGGCGTTTCTGTGGTTTGGCGGAATTCACGGCGACCGTGAGCGCGGGATGGAACAATTGCAGCGCGCCGCCGAACACGGCCACTACCTGCAGCCGTTTGCGAAGGCCTGGCTGGCGCTGGCCAGCGAGCGCGAGCATCAGCCGGAACGCGCCCGCCAGCTGCTCACCGAACTCGCGGCCGAATTTCCCAACAACCCGCTCTTCGTCCACGAACTCGCTCTGGTTGACCGTGCCTCTACGAAGCGGTGAGCGCGCTCTCCGCGACGATCGCTACCACTTGACGCGGACGCGATAGTCGAGCGTCGCCGCCCCGTCCTTCTCCACGGGAATCGAAAATCCAATCGTCGACGAATCGAGTTTCGTCCATTTGAAATTCGAGTTCACCACTTCCCAGTCACCGCCGACCGGCTCGCGAACTTCTGCAGTCACCGGGCCGTCCTTGTGGTTTCGCAACGCGATCTGATATTCCATCTCGTAGAGATTGCTCGCGAGCTTTTTGTAGTCCATCTGCTTGCGCTCGCACACCACGTCGAAGGCGTTGCCGACGTAGATGCGCAGCGTTTCGTCCTTCGGCGTGTGGTCGATCCTGTCCTCGCCGGCGAATTGCGTTCCGCCCTTGGAATCGGCCTGATACACGCGCACGGTTCCGGCGGGCAGCGGCATTCCGAGATTGCTCTTCTGGTCGTTCTTGAAACGGTAGTAGACCTTCACCGGCTGCGGGATGGCGTTCCCGATTCCCTGCGGGTTGCGGTAGTAGTATTGCTGCCCTTCGACCGAGAGATATTTCTCGACGGGAATGCCGGTCCCCGTGAGCAGGCTGATCTGCTTCGATTCGTTGTTCTGAATCGAGGTGCGGCGCTCGAGCGTGTAGAGGTGATACTCGGAGAATCCTTCCTGTGAGAATTGCGCAGCCCCCGCGCTATCGGCGGCTTTTGCCAACGCGGTGTAGATGCGAGTGGGCTCGGGGGGCGCGGTGCGGTGGACTTCACCGGCGACGAGTTGCAACCTCGCATTGGCATACGCTGCCCCGCTGTTGTTCACCAGCGTCACCCAGCCGTCGAGGTCCGCGGTTTTCTCGTCGCGGCCCACGGTGAGCACGTAGTCCGCGCTCCAGTTCATGTTGCCGGTCAGGTACGAAGCCTCGACGCGCTGCGCGTCCGCGCCGCGATTTTCGAGCGTCCAGACCAGCGTGGGCCGGCTGTAGAGATTGCCGGGAAAATCGGGGAAGCGATAGGAATCGGCGCTCATGCCCGTGACGATTTCGTCGCCGATTTTCCACACCAGTCCGTTGTTATCGGAGAGCAGCAGCGCTTTCGTGGAGACCCACTTCGTCGAGCTGGCGTCGGTTTCCGCGCGCACCAGTGTCACCTCGCGGCCCACGTATTTCTGCAGCAGCTTCTGCGGGTCGAGCAGGTCGTATTCGTAGTTCTGCTCGATCACGCTGAGCTTCGCGGGATCGGTGAGCGAGCGGAAGTGCACGGTCGCGGGATTGATGGACGCGGCGACATCCTCAAAGCGCAGGGGGAAAACTCCAGGTTGGAGATGAATCTGGCGAACGTCGCGGACCAGCGCGAGATTCGAGTTATAGACTGTGACGGAAAGGTCGGTTTGATCCTTTTCCGTGGTCCTGGCGGCCTCGGCCTTCGCCTGCTTTTCGTCAACCGCGCCCGCCGCGCTAGCTTCTTTCAGTTTTCCCGCCAGAGGCAAAAGCAAAAGGATCGCCGCCAGGGCGGCTGAAGCGGCAATTCGTGCGCTGCGTGATTGCATGGGCTGTCTCCTTCGCGTGAACGTCACTGCACAGGTTAGAACGCCGGGGGGCCGATTTTCTTGCAGGTTAGTTAGACACCGCCGAGCGGGCTACGGCGCGGGAATCCAGCGCTTGCCGCCGTCGGTGGTCGTGAATTTGCGATCGTCGGTCGTGGTCACCGTGGCGGACGATGCATCCGTCGCCGCGACGTCAATGAAATCCGCGTCCGTAGGTGGCGCGATGGTCCTCCATCTTTTTCCGTCGGACGTCAGCAGGATGATTCCATTGCGGCCCACGAGCCAGCAGGTCTCGATCGATGGCGCGGCGCCGGCGATGACGTGCGCGTTCGCATTGGTCCACTGAACGCGCCAGGTGGAGCCGGCGTCGCTGGAGCGCTCGACGAAGCGTCCGCTCGATATCCGCCACAGCACGTCCGGATCGGGCGAGCGGACCACCGTGCGCGGGTTGCGGTCGTCCGCCGATTCCACCGTTACCGCTTCGCTCATCGCGAGACCCCGGTTCGCGGTGACGACAACCGTTTGCTGGTTGCGCGCGCGCTCGGGCGCCGCGCTTGGAGCGGAGGCAGCGGCGCCCACGCCAGTGTCGGCCGGGATCTCCGGCGGAACCGGCGCGGCGGCGGGAGGCGGCGGCGCGGGCGCGACAGGGCGGATCGCACTCTCGACGGTGACCGTTTCCGCGGAGCTGGGAATTCCAACGCCGTTACCAGCGCCTTGGCCTACGCCGTATCCGCGCGGTTCCGAACTGTCAGCCTTCGGCGCGACCGCGGATTTCTTAAGCGCGTCCAACTGCTCATAGTTGCGGCCAGTCAGTGGAACGTTGGTGGCAAATTCCTTGCGCTCGTCGCGAGATGGCGGCGCTAGTTTCGCGCGCGGCGCGCTTTCCGATTTCGTTGAATCGAAATTCGGCGCGATGCGCTCGAGCGCGCCGGAAGAATTCGGCGCGATGAGAACAGGAGCGGTCGCCGCAGGCGCGGATTCAGGCTTCACGGTCATGTCTGCGGGCGGCGCAGCCGACTGATTCATAGCGACGAGGGGGCGCGACGATTCTCCGGCCGAATGCGGTGGAGACGGGCGCCGCGCAACCAAGGCCGCTGCAAGCACGAGCGCGACAGCCGCCGGCGCGAGCCAGCGCCAATCCCAAATCCAGGCGGTGCTCGATGATCGCGCGCGTTTTTCGCCGGCCGCGCCTGCGAGTTCACCGGCGTGAACCATGGCCGCAAGCATCTCGCGGCAGCGTGCGCATTGGGAGAAGTGTAGCTCGTATCGCGCGGTCTCGTCCGCGTCGAGTGAATGCTCCGAATACGCCGCGAGGATTTCCGGGTCGGGGCACGGGTCAACGTCTAAACCGGGCGCGCCCGCCGGAGAGGCGAGGCTGCGCCGCAGCAGATCGGCCGCCGGTTTGTCCTGTTCCCGGTCTTTGTCCCGCGATGCCATGGAGCTATTTTCCTCCCAATCCTAGAACGACCGAAACTTCAAATCTTGCGTGCAGCGGCGCCTGAGCCCGCAGCGGCTGGCTTGCGATCTCCTGCGGCCCCTGGCGCGGATTGCAAATGAACGCTCAAATCGAAAGGCCACTCGCCGCTCGCGCAGTCCAGGCACGCGCGCACCTGCGCGTCGCTCCAATTCCTCGCGTCGCGCAACGACGCCTCAACGCGCGCGCGAACGTCGCGGCGCACGCGTTCGAGCTTGCGCGACGCGGTGGCCTCGTGTTCGCCGAGGAGGCGGCCAATCTCGGCCAGCGTGCGATCGTCCATGTAGTAATACGCGAGACGCAGCCGGTCGCGCGGATCGAGAGAATCAAGCGCCGCGGCGAGCGCGGCTTGCAGGATGACGAGATAGTTCACGCGCTCGAGATCGGGCGGCGGATCGTGCCCTGGACTGGGCGCGCGAGGCACCCCGATTTCGTTGCGTACTTCGCCGGCTTCGTCTTCGAGCGGCTCGATTCTGCGCGCGCGGCGAATCTCGTCCACGTGCCGCTGCGCCAGGACGGCGCGAAGCCACGTGCCGAGCTTGCTGCGCCCGTGGAAATATTCGAAGAGCGATTTTCTGCGGCCCTCGGATTCGCGCAGGCCGTACAAATCGGCGTAAAGCGAATCGGCCAGGTCGCGCGCGGCCGCGTCCTGCCCGGCGGCATAGCCGACGATGGCGCGCGCCGCGCGATAAAGCTCGGGGCGAAATTCCGCCATGAAAAAATCCCACGCGGCGGCATTGCCCAGGCTGCATGCAAGCGCCAGCGCGAGGTCGGCGGCGTGCAGCGTTTCCAAATACGCCTCGATTTTCTTCGCGTCGATTTTCCCGGGATCGGGCGCGGCGCCCGGAAATCGCCGCGCGGCGCCGGTTTCGAGCGCGGCTTGAAATTGCTCGCGCGTGAGATTCCATTCCGCAGGCGCGGCGGCCCTGAGCCAGCAGCGTTCGACCGCTGCCGCAAGCGACGCGGAAAATTGCAAGGCGGCGGCCGGCGCGGGCAGGGCAGTCGCGGCTCGCCCTGAAACAGGTCCTGTTTTTGGCGCCGCGAACGGCTGGGCGGGCCGGGAAGTCATGACTGGATGATAGCTGAACGGGGCGCTGGGGTTGTATCTACGGGCGAGCGGTTTCCGCTATACTAACCGGGCAGGCCGCGTTTTAATCCACTCGCTTTCGCCGCGGAGAGGTGCTGGAGTGGCCGAACAGGGCTGCCTGCTAAGCAGTTACACCTCAAAAGGGTGTCGGGGGTTCGAATCCCCCCCTCTCCGCCATCCTTCGCCAAGGCTACGGATGGCAGGCCATTTCTTGCACGATCCTACGGCTTCCACATTTCCAGTAAAGGGGACGCGGCAAGCAGCGCCCCTACTCAACCATCATTTGAGGACGATTGC
>JARLGK010000059.1 GCA_031296075.1 Candidatus Acidiferrales bacterium | reverse complement strand
GGGGAGGTGCAGATCGACTTCGACTGCCCGGACCGCCTCCTCGGCGCTTACGCGGCGGCCTTGGCGGAAATTCGCCACATGGTGCCGCATCTTTCGATCACGGCCCTGGCCCACTGGCCCCACCTGCCCGGGTTTCCGACGCTGGCCCGCAGCGTCGAGGAAATGGCGCCGATGTTTTACGACCTGCAAGCCGATCCAACCGGGGTCAGCATCGATGCTCCGCCCCCGCCCCTCCTCGATCCAGAACGTCTCGCCTCGGCCCTCCACCTCTGGAGCGCGTGCCCCGTTCCCTGGCGGGCGGGCCTGCCGACCTTCGCCCGCCTCACCGTCTTCGACCGCACCGGCCTTTCGCGTGGGCAAATTCCGAACTGGTCGTGGGACGATTTCTGTTTTCACAAGGATCTGCGCACGCTCGGGCCCACCCGCCTCGGTGTCACGTTGCTGCAAGCCGATGCGGACATTCGCGTGGCGGGCACGCCGGTGGCGCGGGACGAAATCGTGGCTTCGCGATTCGTGGACCACGCGGCTTTGGCGAAGGCATTGGATCAAGCCCGCGCCGCGGGCGCGAAGGGCGCGATTTTCTTCCGGTTGGCCGATGGCACCGACCCGGCGGGCTGGTCCGCCGGGGATTTGGGCAACGTGAACGCTCCGAATATTCCGCACTTGATCCTCACTGTTCCGCACAACGAATGCCTCGAATTGGTGAACGATTCCGATCGCGATCTGGCCCCGCGGCTGGCGGGCGACAAGGGTGATCGGGATCGCGGCTACGCGCTGGAGATCGACGCGCCGGCCCCGCTCTTTCGTGAAGCGCTCGCCGGCGATTTCTGGCGCGTGACCAGCCACGCAAATCCCGATTCTCCGAAGCCGGTACCGGTCGCGGTGCCGCTGGCCACGCGCGTGACTTATTGGTTTAGTCATTTACCGGCACGGTCACGTTTGCAAACCGGCTTGCTTCAGTTCGCCCCGACAGCGAATCTCGACCAAATTCGATATCGAGTTCTCAACTGCGAAGGAGCTAGCGCATGGAAACCCCTCTTACCTGTCGGCACGACTGCACCGCCGTGAAACGTTGCCTCATCACCACCCTGGCCTCCCTGCTCGCGGTGTCGCCGCTTGCGGTCCGCGCCACGGGAGACTTTTACGAACTGCCGCTGCAGACGCTGCCGGATTACCTGAAGCTGGATCAACTTCCCGCCAAGTCCATTGACGACATCGTCGCGGAATCCGCCAAGCCCGCGCCGGAGGCGCCGGAGATCAACTTCGCCGCCGAGTTGCTCGAACTGAGCAAGAAGCCGGGCCGTGATGCGCTCGCTTCCGTCGACAAGATGATCGTCGCCGCCCGCGCGAAAGCGGCCAGCCCGCTGCTCAATTTACTGAACGACATTCGCGACGTCCTCGCCGGTCCCGCGACCGCGGCCGAAACGGCAAGCTATCTCCAGTGGCGGATCGAAAAGGCGGATCAATTTGGCGTGACGCTCGACAAAGGCAAAGCCGCCGAATCGCCCAGCAGCCCGCCGCAGCCGGATGCGGCGCTCGGCAAGGAAATTGATGCTGCGATCGATAAAGCTTCGCCGGCGCTGAAACCGCACTGGCTCTACCTCAGTGGAGCGGTCGAATTCCTCAGTCGTGACATTGACGGCGCGCAGTCGACGTTCCTGGACCTGGCGAAGGAATATCCCAAGAGCCCGCGCGCCGAGGTGGCGCTCTTCATGGCCGCGCGTTGTGCGGTCTACAAGGCGCGCAACTCCGAGTATAATCAGCAAGACATGAAACTGAACGCCGCCGATCGCCCGGCGGCGAAAAAGCTGTGGGATGAGTACTTTGCGAAATATCCGCACGGACGTTTCCTCGGTGACGCGCTCGGCTGGTATGGCGCCTATGCGTTCGACGGGCGCGACTTCGGCACGGCGCTGCGCTGTTATTTGCAGCAGCTCGAGATGACCGATCATCCCGAGCTCGCGCCCATGGCGGCGGAGATGGTGATGAAGACCCTCTCGCACATCGCCTCGGACCCGAAGGACAAGTATTTCGCCGAGGTCGCGAAGTATCCCAAGGGCGCGCAGGCGCTGGTCTACCTCGTGATCAATACGAGCGAATCCGACAATTACAACGGCAAGCTCGACTCGATCGATGAGGTACGCGGCTGGCGGAAAAAGGTGCTGCCAAGAATCGCGGCCGCGATTTCCGCCCAAGGCAAATTGTACCAGAATGCCGAGTGGAAACCGCGCTACCTCGCCATGCTGGCCTACGCGGCGAGTGGCGTGGGGCAGCACGAACAGGCGATCAAGCTCTTGGAAAGCGCGGGCGCCGCGACCGAGCAGAGCGATGATCTGCTCATGGCGCGGGGCGTGGTTTTTCATCGGGCCAGGCGTCCCGCCGAGGCAGCAAAGGCGCTGCAAACCTTGCTCGAGAAATTCCCGGACAGTCCGCTCGTCAAAGGCGCGCGTCTCCGGCTGGGACTGGCGCTGGCCGACGATCACCGGGGTGGTGAAGCCGTGCTCGCCTTGCACAAGCTGTTGCCGGAAAAGAAGGACGCGACGGAGAAGAAACCGGATGCGCCGGACGCGGCGAATGCGAACAACCAGCCCGCCGCGGACGAAGAAGAAACGCCGGAGGAACCCGACGGTGACCAGATTCTTTACGGACTCGACCTCGCCCAGATCCGCGCGTTGATCGACACGCTGCTCAATTTTGCGCCGGAGAGCGAACTCGCAGCCGCGGCGCAGACTTCGGGCCTGGACCCGGTGCTGCGGCTGATGTTTACGGAGGCCGTAGCCGAGCGATACCTGGCCAGGGAGCAATTCGACGAAGCAAAGAAATACATGACGCCCGCGCAATACGGACTGCTCGCCGCTTCGCTCGAAAAGCTCACGATCGCGGCGCGCGAAGCGAAGGAACCGGCGGCGCGATTGGCGGCCTGCCTGAAGTTGGGCGACGCCTGGGCAGCCGCGCGCGGCAAGCTGCTCACCTACCCGCTCGATACGCACGAGCGTCGTCGCGAGGTTTATATCGACTATTTTGCTGAGGCCAATGTCCGCCGCGCGGATAGCGCGCCCTTCATCGGTGCGAGCGGAAATTACAAGCTCGACCTCGAAAACCGCGACGAATTACGGCACGCCTTCAATTGGTGGATCGAGGCCTCGAATGCGGACCACGGTGCGCCGCAAACGGCGCCGGCGCTATGGCGCGCGCTCAAGGCGATGCCGCAAATTGCCGACGTTTCCCCGTTCACCTATGAGCGTGCGGCGACGCGCAAGTGG
>JARLGK010000058.1 GCA_031296075.1 Candidatus Acidiferrales bacterium | reverse complement strand
TCTCTCGTCCACCACACTGCTCGCTTTCCAGGGCATGTCTTGCTTCTACACGCTCTGCTCACTCGCAGTGTCAGGAATCTCCCCGGTCCAATCTGTCAGGAATGTCCCCGGTCTGTACCGTTCAGTGGCACAGACAATCCTGTCTGTGCTCCTACGAATTCCACGTAACATCGCACAACCGCAAGCGCGGACGAACCTTCACAACTTGAATGGCACGACTTCCCCTCTCCGAAGCTCGCAAATTAAGTGTCACACCATGCCGAGTAATTTTCGGTCTATCTCATTGAAAACAAAGGAAAGCGACCCCAATGAAGTGTCACACTTTTTCAAGGGCCGCCCGTCGACAAAATGTAGCTCGCCTCTTCAGAGGCGAGTCCGTTCGGCCCTTGCCCCATCCAGAAAAATCCTCAGGTCTGAAGACCTGAGCTACATAATCCCTCCGGTTTCCGTTGCCTTGCTGCCCACTCGTCGATACAATGCCCGCCATCAGTTTCTTGCAGAGGGGTGTTTAACAACCTATGAATGCCCTCATTGTAGTCCTCGCGTAGTCCGGCACCGCCCCCCTTCGGCCGGCAGGTTCGCGTGCCATCGATCGGATAACTTTCCCGTAGTTTCATTTGTCACTTCGTTTCATAGTCGTGTCATCGCCGTGTTCACGCCTGTGAATACAGCCATGGTGCAGAAAGCCGCGGAGAGTCATGAACGTAGTCGTTGCAGAGGCACAGCAGCCGAGCTTGTGGTCGTCCATCCGCGAAGCGGTTCGCGGATCGCATCAGGATTTCACCGCGGGCAGCTTGAATCGCGCGATTTTGCTGCTGGCGATTCCGATGGTGCTGGAGATGGTGCTCGAATCGCTGTTCGCGGTGGTGGACGTGTTCTGGGTGGGGCGCGTGGGAGCGAATGCCGTAGCCACGGTGGGGCTGACGGAGTCGCTGTTCCTGCTGGTGTTCTCCATCGGCATGGGGCTGAGCCTTTCGACCACGGCGATGGTGGCGCGGCGCATCGGCGAAAAAGATCCGGAAGACGCGGCCGTGGCCGGAGTGCAGGCGATCATTCTCGGCCTCGTGGTTTCGGTGATGATCGGCGTGCCCGCTTGTATTTTCGCGCCCGACCTGCTGCGGCTGATGGGCGCTTCGCCGGAAATCGTGGCGACGGGCAGCGGCTACGCGCGCATCGGGCTGGGAGGCAGCGGCGTGGTGCTGATGCTGTTTTTGAACAACGCGATCTTTCGCGGCGCGGGCGACGCGGCCATCGCCATGCGGCTGCTGTGGGTTTCGAACATCATCAATCTGATTCTCGATCCATGCCTGATATTCGGCTGGGGCCCGTTTCCGAAGCTCGGCGTGACGGGCGCGGCGCTGGCCACGTTCACCGGGCGCGGAATCGGCGTGCTCTATCAGTTCTACCGGCTGATGCGCGGTACGGAACGCATCCGCGTGCTGCGGCGGCAGATTCGCGTGGACCTCGGCGTGATCTGGCGGCTGTTTCGGGTGTCGATCACCGGCATTTTCCAGTTCCTGATCGCGCAGACCAGCTGGATCGGGCTGGTGCGCATCGTCAGCATTTTTGGCGCGTCGGCGCTGGCGGGCTACACCATCGCGATTCGCATCGTGTTCTTCGCGATTCTGCCGTCGTGGGGGTTGAGCAACGCGGCGGCCACGCTGGTGGGCCAGAATCTGGGCGCGAAGCATCCCGAGCGGGCGGAGAAATCCGTGTGGCGCACGGGCCTGTACAACATGGTTTTTCTCGGCGGCGTGGGGCTGGGATTCCTTTTGTTTGCGCCGCAGGTGGTGCACATTTTCACGCGCGATCCGGCGGTTGCGCCGCTGGCGGTCTCCTGCCTGCGCATCGTGAGCACGGGCAACATCGCCTATGCGTACGGCATGGTGATGCTCCAGGCGTTCAATGGAGCGGGAGACACGGTCACGCCGACGATCGTGAACTTCTTCGGCTGCTGGCTGTTCGAGATTCCGCTGGCATACTGGCTGGCGATTCACCTGGGAATTCAGACGAGCGGAGTGTATTGGTCGATTGTGGTGGCGGAAGCAGCGATCGCCGTGGCGAGCATTATTTTGTTCCGGCGCGGGCGGTGGAAGCAGCGGATGATTTGAACGCGCGACCAATCTCCCAGGCTCGACTTACCGTCGACCTGGGAGCCCTATCTTGGCTAATGCGCGGCGGGAGGCGCAGCCGATTCCGCGAGACGCGCGAGATCGTCGAGGCGGGCTGCCGCTCGCAAGAACGCTGCGGCGAGCGCATCCGCTTCGCGGCGCAGCGCGGCCGAGTCGTTGCGGTCGAGAGCTTCGGTTACGCCGGGCAGCACAACCGACGCGTAGCCCGTGTAACTTCCCGGCGCGTAGAGCACATGCCGGAACCACGGCCGGCCGGCGAGTCCGTCGGGCGCGAGAAACGCCTGCTCGACGGCCGCGACGGCGTGGTTGATCTCCGATGCCTTTGCGGGATCAAGCGGCGCGCCGGAAACGGTTTGCAGCGCGTGCGAAGCGCGCGAGGCGGAAATCGAGAGTTTCGCCACGTCGTCGAGCGCCGGCTCGAGACTTTGTTCGTCCTCATCGCTAACGGCGCGGCGGATTCGATCCGTCGTGACGTGCTCGAGCTCCAGGGCGTAGGCGGGAAAATCGAACGGCAGGATGTCCGCTTCGTCCAGCCGCAGCGCCAGAGTTCCCATGATGCGCGCGAGCGCCGCGTGATAGGCGAACTTGGGATCGCCGAAATGTTTCATCCAGTAGAAATCATCGTACACGGAATGATATACGCCGTAGTCGCCCGTGAATCCCATGTCCATGGACGGAATCCCGGCGTGATCGAAGAAGGCGGAGTAATCCGAGCCCGAACCCAGCGCACTCAGCGGGGCTTCGCCGGAAGCATCCGCAGCGGGCTCCTGCCGCGCCGTGCCCGGCATTTCGCCCTTGGCCATGGCCGCGTGCTCGCGCCACGCGTCGTACACAGTGTGGCCCGTGCGGGGATCCTCGACCTCTCGCGCAACGTCGCGCACCAACGCTTTGAGTGACGGCGTGGCCGACGCGCCGAAATTGGGGCCGCTCACACCGACATCAGTATTGATGTAAACGACGGCCTTGGCTTGCAACTC
>JARLGK010000057.1 GCA_031296075.1 Candidatus Acidiferrales bacterium | reverse complement strand
TGATCCGGCCTCAGCACATCCCGCACGCTCGGCGGCAGCAAATACGCCTGCTCCGGGCTGTAGTCGAAAAACTTCGCCATCGCGTCTCCTCCCTCGTGCAGTATAAGACGCGCGTCAACCCCAAGTTCTCACACAGACTCTAATGCCCCCGGACTTTTCGGTACGTCTTTCGTGGGGTTGGAAGCGCCACGCTTCCACCGACTGCAGAGTCAAAGGCTGCCGCGCTAAAGGCCGTGGCGCTACATTTAAACCTTCAATCCGACGCAGCTCTGCCGATCACGTTTGTGATGACCGGGGCAGCTCGTTCGATTTCGCCACAGGCGAAGTCTCAGTGCAAACGAACGCTTAAGGCTTTGCGCTCGTTTGGTTGCGTTCCCAGATGATGCGCAGACCCTCGAGTGTCAGGAATTCGTCAATCGTTTTGATGTGCCGCGACGCTGTGCCGATCAGGCTGGCCTGCCCTCCGGTGGCGATCACTTTTGTTTTGGCGCCCAGCACTTTTTTCATGCGGTCGAGGATGCCGTCCACCAGATCGGTGTAGCCGTAGAAAAGTCCCGCTTGCATCGAGGCGACCGTATTCGTGCCGATAATTGTTCCAGGGTCCTTGATTTCGACGCGAAACAGGCGCGCCGCACGAGCGAACAATGCATCCGCCGAGATGCCGATCCCGGGCGCGAGCACGCCGCCCAGATATTCGCCGCGCGCCGAAACGGCGTCGAAGTTAATGGCTGTGCCGAAGTCCACGACGATGCACGGGCCGCCGTATTTATCGAATGCGGCGACGCTATTGACGATGCGATCGGCGCCCACTTCCTGCGGGTTATCGTATTGCACGGGCATCCCGGTCTTGATTCCCGGCTCGACGAAGAGGGCCTTGCGGCCGAAATAGCTCTGTGCCATTCCGGCAAGCGTCGAGTTCAGCGGCGGCACGACCGAACTGATGATGACGCCGCCGATTTCGCGGGGTTCGAGCTCCGCCAGAGTGAAAAGGTTGCGCGTGAGAATCCCGTATTCGTCGATGGTCTGATCGCGCGCGGTGGTCAAGCGCCAGTTTGCGACGAGCTTTTTTTCGCGGAAGACGCCCAGAACCGTGTTGGTATTGCCTGCGTCGAGCGCGAGGAGCATTACGGCGCCTCCGTTACGTCGCCCGAAAGCACGGGCTCGGTGCCGCGCCCGTCGTCGCGCGTTACGCGCAGGACGCCGCTCGGCTCAAGCCCGGCGGTGACGCCGGTGAAGGTTTCCGTTGCCGTGGTGATGCGCACGCGCTTGCCCTCGAAATAACTGGATACCTGAGCGAACCGCCGAAGGATCGGCCGGGCGCCCTCGGCGAGAAACTGATTGTAGTAGCGGTCGAGGTGGCGCAGCAACCGGATCAGCAGCTCGAGGCGCGAATGAAACTTATCCGTCTCGATGCGCAGTGAGGTCGCGACGTCCTCGATGGCCTCGGGCATTTTGGTTTGGTTGACGTTCATGCCGATGCCGACCACGGCGTAGTGCACGCGGTCCGGCTCGGCGTGCATTTCGGTGAGGATGCCGCAGAATTACCGGTTGCCGTTGCGGCCGCCGTTGTTCGCGTGGCGGATCATCAGATCGTTCGGCCAGCGAATGTCGGGAAGAGTGTCGAGATCCTCGGCGGCGGCGTCGCGTGCGGCGAGGCCCGCAAGCAGAGTGAGCAGTGGGGCGTGCGCGGGCGAAATCGGCGGCCGCAGCAGGACGCTGCAATAAATCCCGGACGATTTTTCCGAGGCCCACGAACGCCCGGCACGGCCCCGGCCGGCCGTCTGCTCTTCGGCGAGCACGATGGCGCCGTGAGGCTCGCCCGCTTCGCCCAGACGCATGGCGACCGCGTTCGTGGAATCGATTTTGAAGAAATGGTAGATGCGGCGCGCGAACGGGGTGCCATAGAGGTGGTGGCTGAGCATCTGGGGAGCGAGAATATCCGGCATGCGCTCGATGTGGTAGCCCGAACGCGCGTGGCCCTGGACCTTAACGCCGACGGCGCGCAATTTTTCGATCCATCGCCAAACCTGCTGGCGCGTGACGCCGATCTCTTTCGCGATCTTGGCGCCGCTGATGACGATGGTCGAGTTTTCGGCGAGCAGGGTGAGCAGCGCGTCAATGCGCCGGTCGGTAGTGCCCGGGAGGTTCGCCATTCGCTTCGTGGCCATGGGTGGAAACCACGAAGCATACTCGACCACTGCGCCGCGAACAAGTTTCCGTCAGCCGCGCGAGCCGTTAAGATTGCGAGGCGTTGATTGACCACTCGTCCGTTGACTCAACCTATTTGGAATTAGCGATTGGGGCTAGCTAGTCGACGGCGGCCGATCGCTCAGTGAAAGGCAATTTCTTCTATCCCGGTCTGAAGTAATTGGGCGAAATGGTCGGCGGCGAGCGGCCGGCTGAAGAGATACCCCTGCCCCTCGGCACATAGCTGGCTTTGAAGGTATTTCCGTTGATCCTGCGTCTCGATGCCCTCGGCGACGACGAGCTGCTTGAGACTCTTTCCCATCTGAATGATGGCGCTCACGATTGGAGAACTATCGATGTCGGCAACAATCTGGCTGATAAAGGATTGGTCAATTTTCAACGCATCAATGGGGAACTGTCGAAGATAACTCAGGCTGGAATAGCCGGTGCCGAAGTCATCCACCGTGAGGCGGACGCCCATACTCTTGAGTTCTTGAAGCACAGAGGCCGTTGATTCGACATCTTCCATGAGCGTGCCTTCGGTGAGTTCGAGTTCAAGATAGCGCGCCTCCAGGCCAGTCTCAGCAATTATCATCCGGACGTTCTTGACAAAGTTCGGACTGCGAAACTCTTTGGCGGAAACGTTTACGGCCATCGGCAATTCTCCCAGTCCCGCCTCCTGCCAGTCGCGCGCTTGCTTGCAGGCTTCGCGCATCACCCAGAGGTCAATCGAGAGCATGAGTCCGCAATCTTCGGCGACGGGCACGAACTGCAGGGGAAGAAGAAGTCCGCGATCCGGCTGCCGCCAGCGAATTAGCGCCTCGATTCCCGTGATCTTGCCAGTCTTGAGGTCCACCTTGGGCTGGTAGTGCAATACGAATTCTTCGCGGTCGAGCACGCGGCGCAGATCACCTTCGAGGGATTGCCGCTTTTCGGCCTTGAGGTTCATTTCGGCTTTGAAGAACTGGAAATTGTTGCGCCCGTTTTCTTTGGCGTGGTACATGGCGATATCCGCATTCTTGATCAGTGTTTCGGCAGTTGTCCCGTCTTGAGGATAGATGCTGACACCGATGCTGCCATCGATGTGCAGATCCTGGCCTCCTATCAAGTGGGGTGCCGCTAGTGAAATGAGCATTTTCCTGGCGCTGGCGGCGGCGGCGGCGGCTTCCGGATAGGCGACTTCGGAAAGCAATATTACGAATTCATCTCCACCCTGGCGACTGACGGTATCCGAACTGCGTACGGCGGCCAGCAACCGCTTTGAAACGGATTGAAGGAGCTTGTCACCGGTGTCGTGACCCAGCGAATCGTTGATGTACTTGAAATTATCCAGATCCAGAAAAATCACGGCAATCGACCTATTTTGGCGGCGAGCGAGGTAGATCGATTGAGTGATGCGATCGTTGAGCAAAAGGCGGTTGGGCAGATTCGTAAGAAGGTCGTGCTGCGCAGCGTGGCTCATTTCAAGCGACATGGCCCGCGCGGCACTCACGTCATTAAAGACGATCACAGCCCCGATAACGTGGCCTGCCCGGTCATGGATTGGCGCGGCGGAGTCTTCGATGGCGGATTCACTTCCATCGCGGCGTATAAGGACACAGTTCGGAGTGAGTCCTACTGTCTTGTTCTTCTCGACGGCCATCTTCATGGGGTCTTTCGCGATCGTGCGCGTGCCCCCATCGATAATTCGGAATATCCTTCCGAGCGGAATGCCAGTGGCCTCTTCGCGGGGCCAGCCGGTCATTAGTTCCGCAACGGAATTGAGATAGGTCACGTTGCCGGAAATGTCGGTGCAAAGAACCGCGTCACCTATGGAATTGAGAGTAACCAGAGCGCGGTCCTTTTCGATGTAGAGGGCGTCTTCGACCGCCTTTCTTTCGATGGCGTTGCGCAGTGCTCTTGGCAGCGAATAGGCAAGGTGATCCGGCAGGAGATAATCCTGCGCGCCGCGCGCTACGGCCTCTTTCGCCAAAGTCTCGCTAACGTTGCCGCCAAGAATCAATATCGGGACGTCCGGTGCGGCGCCGAACAGTTTCTCGAAAGCCTCGATGCCGTGACTTTCGGGCAGAGACATCCCGAGCAAGATGGCGGTGATTCCCTTCTTGGCGACACAGTCGAGGCCTTCCGACAGTTGCCGAGCCCATTGCAACGCGAACGCGCCGCCTTCCGCGCCGTCGAGCGCAGTACGAATCGCTTCGGCAGCGGCCGCGTCATTTTCAATCAGCAGTATTTTGGGGATGGGAACGGCGCTCATTTGTCAGTACGCCTTCACGCAATTGGTGGGCCAGGGGCGAACGCAGATTAGGCAAGGGTTAGGAGCAGCGAAGACTTGGAAGCGTTTCAATTCGGAAAGCCCACCCTGAAACGGGAACGCCATCTCGCGGGCAGCTCCGAAACTTGATCGAAGCCGGATTCCTGGCGGTTCTACGCGATGATCGCGTTATCTGGGCAGGGGCGTGAGGACTTCGCCGCCTTTACTGGCGACAGAAGCGGCGGCGAAGTGCAGGCGAGGAAGCAGTGCCGCGCTGCCCTTCGTTCCTCGGGGTAGAAAGTCGCGACGCGGCATTTGAAACTGAAATCGGAGGTAGGTGGGCTGCGGCGAGCCAAGCATTTGTGCCGGGCATCCGCCGCGGCGGACCGTGCCCCTACGAAACCGGCGTTGGCGGGCGGGCTAGGCGTATGTGCTGCAACTAGCCAAGCACTTATGCCGGGCACGGCATGCCGTGCCCCTACGGGAAAACCGCGGGCGATCAGGAGAGTTGGTCGAGGCGGTCGCGGAGCTTCTTGTGCTCGATCTGGCGTTCCATCATGGTCGCGCGCAGGTCGTCGACGATCTTGCCGGGGGCCTTGCCGGTGAAGTTGTCGTCGGCGAGGCGCTTTTGCTTCGATTCGATGTCCTTGGCGAGGCGCTCGATTTCCTTATTCAGGCGCGCGATCTCGGCGGCTTTGTCCACCGTGTCGCCATAGGCGATGCGCAAGTCGAACGCGGATGTGGAGCGAATAGCCGCGCCGGCAGGATCGAGGTGGACGGGCGAGATCCGCAGTTCCGAGAGAGCCGCCGAGCGTAAGAGAGGGTCCATATTTTCCGTAACGAGATTCTTGAGCATCGGGCCAGTGGTCCAAAAATCCGCCGCGACTTTCCGTTTCGGGTCGAGCTTCATCTCGGCGCGAATGTTGCGCGCGGCGCCGACGATTTCCTGCAATCTTGCCATGGAGTCGTCGGAGGAAGCGTCAGCCCAATGGGGCGACGGCTCAGGGAACTTGTCGAGCGCGATCGAATGCGCGCCCGCGGGTTGCGGAAGCTTGTGCCAAAGCTCTTCGGTGAGGAAGGGCATCACCGGATGGAGCAGGCGCAGCGCGTTATCGAGCGCGGCGAAAATGTTGCGCCAGGCGGCGAGTGCAACCTCGCGATCGGCACCGGCCAACTGCGGCTTGACCCACTCGATGTACCAATCGCAGAAGTCGTCCCAGAAAAAGTGGTACAGCGTCTGGCAGGCCTCGTGAAAGCGAAAGTTCTCAAGCGCGTCGTTGACCTGCGCGGTGACGGCGGCGAGGCGCGAAAAAATCCAGCGGTGCGCGAGCGCGCCCTCGCCCGTGACCGGGTACGGCGCTTGGGCGCGAATTTCCGGAGCAGCCAGTTCTTCCATCGTGAGGCCAGCGGCTTCGACTTTCTCGAGGTTGACAAACAGGAAGCGCGCGGCATTCCAGATTTTATTGGCGAAGTTGCGCGCGCCGACAATGCGATCGTCGCTCAGGATGATGTCCGTGCCGGGGGCGGCCATGCTGGCGAGCATGTAGCGGAGCGCGTCGGTGCCGTACTGCTGCGTTAGTTGCAGCGGGTCAACGCCGGTGCCCTTGGTCTTCGACATCTTCGCGCCTTCGGAGGTGCGGACGAGCGAGTGCAGGTAAAGACGCTTGAAGGGAATTCGTTCTTTTGCGGTCGCGCCGCCGGTGAGA
Source organism: Candidatus Acidiferrales bacterium (assembly GCA_031296075.1). Lineage (GTDB taxonomy): Bacteria > Acidobacteriota > Terriglobia > Acidiferrales > UBA7541 > Palsa-295. The sequence continues at coordinate 18,615 of JARLGK010000057.1, read as the reverse complement.
TGCAGGCCCATCATGATCATGCGGACATCCCAGAAGAAAAGAATGTCGTAGCCGCTGATCAGCAGGCTGGTCGGATAGTACACGCGCAGGTCGCGCGTATCGTCGGGCCAGCCGAGCGTTGAAAACGGCCAGAGAGATGAGCTGAACCATGTGTCGAGGACGTCGGTATCCTGCGTGAGTTTTGCGCCGCCGCATTTCGGGCACTTCGCGGGAATTCCGGCCGCGCGGGCGTGGCCTTCGAATAGTTCGACGCGCGAATCGGTGGCGGGGACCATCTCCTTGCAGTCGTCGCAGTGCCAGATAGGGATGCGATGGCCCCACCAGAGCTGGCGCGAAATGCACCAGTCGCGAATGTTGTCGAGCCAGTTGAGCAGAATCGTCCGCTGATTATCGGGGACGACCTCGATCAAGCCGCCGCGGACGGCTTCCTTGGCGGGCTCGGCGAGCGGCTTCATTTTCATGAACCATTGGGTGGAAATACGCGGCTCGACTTCGGACTTGCAACGGTCGCAGACGCCGACGGCGTGCGAAATATCTTCGATGCACTCGAGCAGGCCGAGCGCTTCGAGATCGCTTACCACGCGGGCGCGTGCTTCGAAGCGGTCGAGCCCGGCGTACTTGCCGGCAGCTGCGCTCATGTGCGCGTCGTTGGTCATGACGTCAATTTCGGGGAGGTCGTGGCGCCTGCCGACCTCGAAGTCGTTCGGGTCGTGCGCGGGCGTGATCTTGACGACGCCGGTGCCGAATTCGCGATCCACATACGCGTCCGCTATCACGGGAATTTCGCGCTCCATCAGGGGCAGCATGACGTGTTTGCCGACGAAACGCTGATAGCGCTCGTCGTCCGGATGCACGGCGACGGCGGTGTCGCCCAGCATGGTTTCGGGGCGCGTGGTGGCCACGACAAGAAATTCGTTGGAGCCGACGACGGGATAGCGCAGATGCCAGAGTTTGCCCGGGCGCTCGACGTGGACGACTTCGAGATCGCTGATGGCCGTCTGACATCGCGGACACCAGTTGACGATGTAGCGGCCGCGATAAATCAGGCCCTCGCGATAGAGCCGCAGGAAAGCCTCGATCACCGCGCGATAGAGCGACGGTTCGAGCGTGAAGCGTTCGCGCGTCCAATCGCAGGAAGCGCCGAGGCGAATCATCTGGTCTTTGATCGCGCCGCCTCTCTCCGTCCTCCAGTGCCAGACGCGCCGCTCGAATTCCTCGCGGCCCAAATCCTGGCGGCGGATTTTTTCCTTGGCGAGCTGGCGTTCGACGACGAACTGCGTGGCGATTCCGGCGTGGTCCATGCCGGGGAGCCACAGCGTGCGATGGCCGCGCATGCGGTGCCAGCGGACGAGCATGTCGATCTGCGTGTGCTCGAGCATGTGGCCGATGTGAATCGTGCCGGTAATGTTGGGCGGCGGGAGCGCGATCGAAAACACGGGCCCGTCGCCGGAGTTTTCGGCGCGGAAGAGTTTTTCGTCAAACCAGGACTTGGCCCAGCGCTCTTCGATCTCCTGCGGCTCGTAAGCCTTGGGAATTTCCCGTGGCATGAATTCCTTATGGTCTTGAATTTCGTGCTGAGGCGAAGCAATCAATGATAAGCGGCGGGCGCGCAGGGCGTCAATTGCAGAGGCAGGCGTCGTCCAGGGCAATCGGGATAACGCGACTATGGAAGAGGGGTCCTCCAACTCGCGTTGGCAGAGACGTCCTTCGTCCGGCCAACTTCGCCGTCCTCAGGATGGCGATGTTAATCGCATCGCCAGATGACGACCCTTGTCGGGTCGTCACTTTCCTTTTTTCGCGAGTTCGCTTTGGAGGAGGTTTTCGACCAGGGGTTTCAGCACGCCCGACGAGAGCAGATCGTGAATTTGCGGCTCGAGCCTTTCGAGGACCCTCCGCACCACTTCATCCACCGTTTCGGGGTTCGCGGCGGCGGATTCCGGCCTTTCCGGGCGAAAGTCCGGCGGAGGGGTCAAGAACGGAATCCCGGCCAATGCTTCCCGGTTCGGCGGCGGGCCGGTTGGTATTCGATCATCGGAATCGTTGAACGAATTCTCAGACGATGGGACGGAGATTTCTTCGCGCGTGGAAGACCCCGCCGCATTCGGCTCTTCGACAACCGGGTCTCCTGACGCCGGCGCGAAGAAAGAATGCAGTGGAGGAACCTCCTGCTTGCGCGCGCCGTATTCCGAAGGCCCGTGCGATTCCTCGCTGTCCACGAGCAAGGGTTCGGGAGTAACGCGAACGGCTGGCGATTCGATGAGTCCTGGGTCACGAAGCGCAACAGAGGGCTCCGTGTCGGCCGTGTCAAGTTCGAGCTCTTGATCGGGCGCAGATGGAGCGACTGCGACGGGCCCGGAGACGGGATCGCGATCGGATTCGAAAACGGACGGAGCGGGCGCGAACCAGGATTCAGCCGGCGCGGTTTCCATCGCCGCAGGCGCTTCCGCGAAAGGCTGCTCTGGCTCGTCGTGAACTGAACGTGAGACCGGGAACAAAGCCTCAGACGACGGAAGTTCCACGGCCGCGCGCGCTTCTTCAAGCACTTCCTCATGCGCTTCGATTATTTCGGCGGGCGACGAATCCCGTATCTGCGCTGACTCGTCCGCGCGCGCGATTACGGATTCAGATTCCTCAGCCCGTGTCGAAAGTGAATTCATCCATCCGCCGCCGGTTTGTTGCGACTGCGCCGGCGCCAGGGCGTCCATCCAGTGAGCCGCGGCGGGCAATGAACTGGGCTCGGATGTCGATTCGGCCTTGACCGCAGGCGCTTCCAAGAACTCAGGCTCCGCTTCAACTTCCGCCGAAGTCACGGAATCAGCAGCGGCCGGTTCTGGAGCGGCCAGCGGCGCGCTGAATATTTCAGATGACGATGATTCCGCTGCCACGGAAGCCGGCGCCGCGTCTTGCACGACCGGGTCGGATACTTCCTCAGGATCGGGCATTCGAACGTGCCGCGGAGGGTAGTCGCGTTCCGATGGGAACGTGGATGGTTCCAAATTGTCGTTGGAAGAAAAAGCGGGCGTGTTCGCTGATTCGGCCGGAACCTCGAAATCCATGGCGTTGCGGCGCCAATCGCGCGAGGTTGACGCGCCATCAAATTCGTCGTCCTCGGCTTCTTCGGTTGCTGCGACTGGAGTCTTGGCTCCGCCCGCGGCTCCTGCGTGTTCGTCGTCCAGTGCGCGCACGCCCTTCCCGAAGCCATATACCATCGCTGCTTCCTCGGGAGTTGGCTCAGGAAAATCAGGCAGCGGCTTGGGTTCAGCCCTCGCCGGGATTTCAAGCTGCGCCACGGGCTCCGGCGGCAGGACTTCCTTGGCTTCCTTCGCCTTCGCCATCTCGGCGACGACCTTGGGGTTCTTTTCGAGCGCGGACATGACCATCGCGACCAGGGGGTCAGGAGGAACAAATGGCTTTTTCAGAACTCCATCGGCGCCCACGCGCCGCGCCTCTTTTTCGTCGAGGGGGTCAAATGCGCCGACCAGCAGAATGACGGGGATGTGCGCAAATCGTTCGTCTTTCTTTACGAATTCACAGACTTCATAGCCGTTGCGGACGGGCATGAAAATATCGGCGAGAACCAGATCGGGATTCAGATCGGGAATGCGGCGCACGGCCGCTTCCCCATTGCCAACGGTGACGACTTGAATGCCGCGTTGTTCAAACGCCAGCACGACCATTTTCTGAATATTGGCGTTGTCGTCCGCGACCAAAATCTTGGGCACTGGAATCCCCTGGAGGCGCGTCCCCACGGCACTGCGCCTGCCTCAGCCTGGTCCTATTGCAGCATTACCGGAAGGGAGCGTCAACGAACTCGAAGGACAGGGGTGCTACAGTTGTTAGCAGGGGGTAAACAGCAGATTTAGAAGGGAATCAGCTTGTGCAACCCCTTCTTTTTCTTGCTGGTGGATTCGGTGTTGGGGTCGCTCTTGTCGGCCGGAGTTTGCGCGCTGTCGGCGGAATTCGCGGTCCCAGCAGCCTGTGGCGTCGAAGTTCCGGACTGAGAAGTTGTCGAAGCTCTTGTTGCGCTGGTGGCCGCTGGGTCGGGAGCCGCTGACGAATTGGCAGGCGCGGCAGTCGCGGAAGTGCCCGCATCGGGCGCAGCGAGAATCTGAACACCGGCAGCCGTGGTCGGCGCGGTCGTCGTCGGTGCGGCAGGTGCGGCTTCCGGCGTCTCGGTTTCAACTGACTCCGAATCGGCGGTACCCGCCTTGTCTCCGCCGCCCGCCACCGCGCCCGCAGCAACCAAAGTGAAGGAAGGTCCGGCCGCGCCCTGATTCAAAACTTCCATGGGAGAAATGGCTTCGTCGGGCGGACTCAGATTCGGAAGGCCGCTGTGCGCCGCGGCGGAAACATCGGGTCCGCTCTTGATCATGTCCATCGGGAATTTCAATATGGCAAACTCGTGATGCTGTTTCATATAGAGCTGCTGTTGCTTCATCCGGGCAAGGGCGTCGGGTTTCACGGCGGGTATGGGCATCCCCATGGCTTTCAAGCGCTCCTTGGCTCCCGATACCAGGTCCGACGCCGGATAATCCTGCACGATCCGGTCATAACACTGCGCTGCCAGATCGGCCCAATGGTTCTTGTCGTCTTCGTTCTTCGATAGTTGCTTCGCGCGCTGGTAAACGTCTCCCAGCATCCAGAGCGCTTCGTCGCTCTGGCTGTAAAGCGGATAGCGTCCCGTGACTTCCACCAGGCGCGCGGCTGACGCCCGATAATCTTTCTTGAGGTAGTAGAAGCGCGCGATCCCGAACTCGCCTTCGGCGAGAACTTCCTGCACGTTGCGCATGCTCTGCTCGGCCTGTGGCACGTAGGGACTCTGGGGGTACTTCACCAGGAACGTCCGGAATTCGTCTTCGGCAGCCTCGGCGTGACTGTTGTCGCGGTCCGCTTTTTCCATCAACTTGTAATGCGCCATGCCGACCTGCATCTGCGCGTAGGAGGCTTCATCGAGGAAAGGGAAGAAGACCTCGAAATTCTTGTACTCCTCAATCGCCTGCGTCAGGCTGGAGGTACCGCCTTCCTTATAGAAAGAGTCGGCGACACCGAGTTTCGCCTTGGCGAGATATTCGCTATCCGGGTAGGTGTTGATCAGGGTCTGAAAATCGAGGCGCGCCTCAGTGTACCTGCTGTGCTTAACAGCGGCCATCGCGCGATCGTACAGGACCTTGTCGGGCTCGGCCGACTGGGTCGTATCGTCTTTTTTCTTTTTCGCGGCCGCATCCGGCTTGACCTTGGTGATCTTGGGCTTCTTCTGCCCAATGGCGGCCGCGCACACGGACCCGGCGAGCGAGAAAGCGATACCGGCGATCAAGAGGTGACGCTTCATCATGAACATTTTTGTCATCATCCGACTTTTCAAACTTGCTGGTTGAAGGCGTCCGTCGCGAGCTTGCGAATTTGGCGCACGGCTGCTGCCGGATCGGGCGTGTGGAAGATCGAAGTCCCAGCGACGAACGTGTTTGCCCCGGCCTTCGCCAATTCGGCCGTGTTTTCTGCGTCCACGCCGCCGTCGACTTCGATCCGGAAGGCGCCATTATAGCGCGCACGCCATTGATTCAGCTGCCGTATTTTTTCAACCGCGCCGGGGATAAATTTCTGCCCCCCAAACCCCGGATTGACGGACATCACGAGCACCGTGTCCACCTTATCAAAAACATCCGTCAGAGTCGCCACCGGCGTCGCCGGGTTAATGGCGGCCCCTGCTTGCGCTCCGAGCTCTCGAATCATGGAAAGTGCGCGGTCCAGATGCGACGTCGCTTCCTGGTGAATCAGCACCCGGCTGGCGCCGGCCCGGACGAACTGCTCGATGTAGTCCTCGGGGCGCTCGATCATCAGATGCACGTCGAGGGGCAGGCGGGTTGCCTTGTGGAGGGACGCGACAACCGGGATCCCAATCGAGATGTTAGGCACGAAATGGCCGTCCATCACGTCCACATGGATCACGTCCGCTCCGCCTTGCTCCACGGCACGAACGTCCTCACCCAGCTTGGCGAAGTTTGAGGCCAGAATGGACGGCGCGATTTCGATTTTTGCGTAGGCCATGGCAGACCCGGGAATTCTAGCACAGGCGGAAACGACCGGCGCGGAAGCGACCGCTACTCAGCCACCTGCAATTCGATGGTCGAGTTCGAGTCAATCCGCTGGCCGCGCGCCGGCGTCTGGCCGACGACCGTTCCGGAGGCCGAGTCAGGCGCCGGTACGGGAGAGAGTTTCGAGAGTCGCAGGCCCGCGGAGCCCAATTTCGCCTGTGCTTCGGCGAGAGGCAGCCCGGAGAGTTCGGGCATCACGTAGGCGGCCGGGCGCGGTCCCAGGGAAACGAGCAGGTTGGCGTGCGGGCCGGTGACTTCGGTGTTGCCAGGCGCTGGATCCTGCCGGGTTACCGTGTCCGCCAGACCGTTGGGCAGGTAGGCGCTCGATACTTCGCCGAGTTGCATTCCACCGCGCAGGAGTTCCACTTGGGCAGCCCGAAGGCTCCGGTCCGTGAGCTGGGGAATCGTCACCTTCTGCGGGCCGAGGCTGAGAACCACGTGCGCGCTCTGCCCGGTTTTCACACGCATGTTCGGCGGCGGGCTCTGCCGCACGATCGTGTCCACCGGAAGATTGCTGAAGATGCGATCTTCCACCTTCATTCCCACGCCGCGCCCACGGAGGATTTGCTGGGCCGGGACAGCGCCCTTGCCCACCACGTCCGGCATGGGCACTTCGCGGCCCTGCACGGCGAAGCGCATCGCGGTCAGCGCGCTCAGGAACGCGACGGACGACAAAATGAAAAGCAGCAGTGCCATCCGAAAAACCCACTGGATGCGCTCCGCCATCGTCATTCGCCGGCCCCCTCTCACGACGAGACTAGCACGAGTCGCCGGAGACACCCAGGAAGTTGGACGAGCATCTGTGATGTCTGGAAGCAAGACGATCGCCAGATAATTCGTAATCGGTGAGCTCATGGAAAAACGAATCGCTTGCGGCTGCGTCTATATTTTTTCGAGGAGAGCGGCGAAGAATCCGTCGGTGCGATGTGTGGAGGGTGAAGTTCGGAAATAGCCGTCGCCTGCGAAGAGCGCCAGCAATTCCACTCCCGGCACGAGTTGCGCTTCGAGCGTTCGCGCGGCTTCGCTCGCAGGAACGCGCCGGATCGATGGTGTGTCCTGCAAAACTGCCGCGACGACGGTTTCATTTTCTTCCGGCTCGATCGAGCATGTCGAATAAACGAGCCTGCCGCCGCGCGCGAGGTGGGCCAGCGCCATTCGCAGCATCCGCGATTGTTGCTCGCTTGATTCCGCAAGTTGCTCGGGGCGCAGCCTCCAGCGAATTTCCGGATGCCGCGCGAGCGTGCCCGTGCCGGAGCACGGAGCGTCCACCAAGATCCTGTCGAACTCGCCGGCGAAGGGGAGCGGTTGCGTGGCATCGAGTTCGACGAGCCGCGCGCCATCGAGACCGAGGCGCTTGAATTGCGCCTGCATAGCCCGTAGCCGGTGCGCGTGGCGGTCTGCAGCGACGACGGTGCCTTCGCTTCCAGCTGCGCGCACCAGTGCGGGCGTCTTGCCTCCTGGCGCGGCGCAAAGATCGAGCACGCGATCGCCCGGGCGAACACCGAGCAGCAGCGGGATTGCCTGCGACGCCTCGTCCTGAATTGAAATCTTGCCTGCGCGAAACGTTTCCGTGCGCGCCGGGCTGCCGCCGCTCACGGCGAACGCCGCTTTCAACAATTGTCCCGGCTCGACGCGCAGGCCGGCCTTCTCGAGGCCGCGGATGATTTCTTCGCGATGATCGGCATCATGCAGCGAGCAGCTCAGTCGCGGCGCGCGATTGTTCGCTTCGAGCAGCGCGACGGTGCGCGTTTCGCCCAGCCGCGATAGCCATCGCTCGACCATCCACGTCGGATGGGAGTGCAGAATTCCAAATCGTTCGGCCGGAGAAATCTTGGGCGGCAGATAATTCTCGGCGGGCGTTTTTGAGTCTTCCGCCATCCGGCGCAAGACCGCATTCACGAGTGGCGCGGCCGAAGCCTTCCGCGCTCTTTTCACCAGCTCAACGGATTCGTTCACCGCCGCGCGCGCTGGAATCTTTTTGAGGAATCGCAGTTGGTAAGTTCCGATTCGCAGCGCGAGTGCCACGGGCAGGTCGAGTTTTTCGACCGGCTTCTTCAGCTGCCGCTCGAGCAGGAAGTCGAGCAGTCGCCTCCAGCGCAGGACGCCCATGGTGATTTCCGTCGCGAGCGCAGCGTCCGCGGGCTTGATGTTGGCGCCCATCTCGGCGTGCAGCACATCGCTCGCGTACGCGCCTTCCGCTTCGACGCGGCGCAGCACCTCGAACGCGATTTGTCTGGATGGGGAAATGGCCATGGTGCGGTTCTACGCGCCGAAGCGCTCGCCCGGCTTGATGCGCGCCCCGCTCATGAACTCGCCGTCCGTGACGCGCTTGCGGCCTTCGATCTGGAGATGTTCCACGCGCAAGACGGTGCCGGCGCCGCAGATCACCAGCAACCCATCTTCCTTCGTCGGCAGTATCACGCCGGGTGTGCCGCCCGCCGCGATGGGCTTGAGCGGCTTGCCCCAAATCTGGCAGCTCTTTCCGCGAAAGGTCGTAAACGCGCCGGGCCACGGCTGCAGGCCGCGAATGCGGTTGTATGTTTTGAACGCACTGAGCCACCAATCGATTCGCCCGTCGTCCTTCTTGAGGATGGGCGCGAGCGAGGCCTGAGAGTTGTCCTGCGGCGTGGGCGCGATCTCGCCGCGATCGAGCTTCCGCAGCGTCTCGACGATCAACGGCGCCCCTGCTTCGGCGAGCTGAGCAGTCAATTCCGGCGCAGTTTCGTCTGCGGCGATCCCGGTCTCGTATTTCAGCAGCATCGGTCCGGTGTCGAGCCCCGCATCGATCAGCATGGTTGTGAGGCCGGTAAGCTTCTCGCCATTCGCGATTGCCCAATTGATCGGCGCGGCCCCGCGATACTTCGGCAGGAGCGACGCGTGCAGATTGATCCATCCGAGCCGCGGAATATCAATCAGCCGCTGCGAAATAATCTGCCCGTAGGCGATGATGACGACTGCATCGGGTGCAAGCACTTTGAAATAATCGTACGCCTCGTCCGATTTGATTTTGTCAGGCTGATAAATAGGAATCCCGGCAGCAACGGCCGCGCCTTTCACCGGCGGGCTGTGCATTTCCTGGACCCGGCCGCGCGGGCGATCCGGCTGCGTGACCACGCCCAAAACCTCGAAATCCTGCTCCGCGATCAGGCGATTTAGCGACGGCACAGCGAAATCCGGCGTGCCGCAGAAGATGATGTGCAGCGCCACCGCGTGCCTACCAGTCGCCGGCTTTTTTCAATTTGCGGATTTTCCGCTTGATCAGGTCCCGCTTGAGCATGCTGAGGTGCGTGATGAAGAGAATTCCGTTGAGGTGGTCGATCTCGTGGCAGAACGCGCGGGCCAGCAGTCCCTCGCCACGCATCTCGAATTCCTTGCCCGAGGTATCCTGCGCCCGTACGGTTACATACAGCGGTCGCGCGACGTGTCCCCGGAATCCCGGCACGGAAAGGCAGCCTTCTTCCTCGCGCTGCTCTCCCTCGAAGTGAATGATTTCCGGATTCGCGCACACGATTTTGGCTTCCTGGTTTTTTCCGTTGCTCACGTCAATCACGGCCACCCGCCTGCTGATCCCGATCTGCGGCGCCGCCAGCCCCACGCCATTCGCGGCGTACATGGATTCGAACATGTCCGCGACCATCTTCTGCAATTCCTCGTCGAACTCCTGCACTACCTTCGCGGGAGTCTCCAGCACCGGGTCGCCGTATTTCACAATGGGATGGATCATCGTGCTCTTTCTCGCCTGGTTCCCGAAAAATTCCCTTAGAAATTATCCAGTTGCCGCTGATATCCGTCGAAATTCCTGCGCGTCTCTTCGAGAGAATCCCCGCCGAACTTTTCCAGAAACGCTCCCGTCAAAGTAAGCGCCACCATGGCCTCGCCAACCACGCCCCCGGCCGGCACCACGCACACGTCCGAACGCTCGTACGCCGCCTTCACCGCTTCTTTTGTATTCATGTCCGCCGTGAGCAGGGCCCGCCGCAACGTCGAAATCGGCTTCAGATATCCGCGGACCACCACGTCCTGCCCATTCGTGATTCCGCCCTCGAGCCCGCCGGCGCGATTCGAAGATCGGTCAAACCGTTTCTGCGTCGCATCGTAACGGATCTCGTCCTGCACTTCCGAGCCATAGCTGCCTGAATTCCCGATGCCCGTACCGATTTCGACGGCCTTGACGGCCTGAATAGACATCACCGCTTGCGCCAGCTTGGCGTCGAGTTTTTCGTCCCACTGCGCGTGAGTTCCAAGCCCTGGCGGAACTCCTCGAGCGATCACCTCGAAAATTCCTCCGACCGAATCTCCGGCGCGCAGCACGTGATCCACTTCCGCTTTCATCTGTGCTTCGGTCGCTGGATCAACGCAGCGCAGCGGCGATTCTAGATCTTCGCAGATGGCCGCAATTTCCTCCCACGTCGCCGCCCGTTCCATGCGCGCGTGGCCCACGGCGATGGTGTGGCTCAGAATCGCGATGCCGAACTCGCGCAGGAGCGATTTGGCTAGCGCGCCCGCCGCCACGCGGGCGGCCGTCTCACGCGCGGAAGCGCGCTCCAATATGTACCGTGCGTCGTGAAAATTGAATTTCTGCGATCCAGCCAGATCCGCGTGACCCGGCCGCGGCGCCGTCAGGCGGCGCTGCGCGTCTTCCGCGCCTTCGCTGTCCTCGACCGGCATGGCCTTCTCCCAGTTTTTCCAGTCGCGGTTTTCGATGCGCAGCGCGATGGGAGCGCCGATCGTCTTCCCATGCCGCACGCCGGCGAGAAAGTCAGCCTGGTCCTTCTCGATACGCTGGCGTCCGCCGCGACCATAACCCAATTGCCGCCGGTGCAGCTCCCGGCCGATGAATTCGAGGTCGACGGGTACGCCGGCAGGCAAACCGGAAATCCATGCCACGAGAGCCTGCCCATGGGACTCCCCGGCCGTGACGAATCGCAGCATGTTCTTTCGTGCCTTGCCTTTCGGGACAGACGAAAGATTCTACCGGACGCACTCGCGCCCGTAAAGGCCGCGCCGCCCGCGAATTGCAATCGCCATCGCATTTTCCGCACGGCTCGCGCCGATGTTTGCTTGACGCGCCGCGCAGCGGACGTTACGCTCCCGAAGACTCGGCTGGATCCCGGCAGCCGCTTCGCACACGATGCCCGAAGCCAGCGAAACTCCATCGCTCCCGTCAGTTCTCGGGACCGCTCTCAAGCGTCAGATCTTCTCCGTGCAGGATTATTCGCTGCTGTCCCTGCAGTCCGTCTTCAATCTATTCACGCCGCCGCAGTACTGGGCGGACACGCTCGAGCAAATGGACTCGATTGGAGTGGGTTCCCTCCCGATTATCGTTGCCGCCTCGCTATCCATCGGGGGCGTTCTGGTATTGAACACAGCATCGGGATTCACGCGCTTCGGCGAAACGGCCCTGACGGGAGACGCCGTCTCGCTGGCGCTCGTCCGCGAATTGGGCCCGGCGATCACAGCGCTGCTGGTCGCAGGCCGCAATGCGTCCGGCATCGCTTCGGAGTTGGGCTCGATGGTTGTTACCGAGCAAGTGGACGCGATGCGCGCCCTCGGCACCGATCCGGTCCGCAAGCTGATGACGCCTCGCGTAGTGGCGATGGTGGCGACGATGCCGCTGCTCGTCGCGGTCTTTGACCTCGTCGGACTCTGCGGCGGTTTCATCGTGGCTTATTTCACCCTGCGGCTGGGCGCGGTTCAGTTCTGGACGCGTGCCATCAACGTCCTGGAATTCGGGGACCTAGTCCAGGGCTTCGTGAAGCCCGTCGTTTTCGCGTTTATTATCGGCACGATCGGCTGCTATCAAGGACTGCGCGTACGGGGCGGTACGCAGGGCGTTGGTCGCGCAACGACTTCCGCTGTGGTTATTTCCTCCGTGCTCGTGCTCGTCGCGGATCTCTTCCTGGCGAAGCTACTGTTGTATATATTTCAGAAGTAGGATCGGCCGGTCGCGCGTTTCAATCCTGACTGCGAATCTCCCGCGTTTCCGTCTATAATCCGCTCATGACGCGCCTCTCCCGCCCGGCGCCGATGTTGGAAATGCACACACTCGTACCGGGCGAACCGCTCATCGCATTCAAGGACGTCCACATCGGTTTCGACCAAGGGGACGTACTTCGCGGCATATCGTTTGAAGTATCACCGGGAGAAACGAAAGTTTTTCTGGGCGCAAGCGGCTCGGGGAAAACGCTGGTCATGAAAATGGCCGCGGGTCTTCTACGCCCCGACGCGGGACGGATCTGGGTGATGGGCCACAACATCACGGAGATGCCGGAAAAAGAACTTCTCGACTTCCGTAGGCACCTCGGCTTCGTCTTTCAGGAGGGCGCGCTTTTCGATTCGATGACGGTCGCGGAAAATGTTTCGTTCCGGCTGCGGGAAGAAAACATCGACGACGCGGAAATCGAAAAGCGCGTGCGGGAAGTTTTGCAATTTGTCGAGCTGGAACCCGCGATTGACAAGTATCCCGCCGAGCTATCCGGCGGCATGCGCCGCCGCGTTTCGATCGCCCGTGCGCTGGTGGATAAGCCCCCGCTGGTGTTTTACGACTCGCCGACCGCCGGGCTCGATCCGGTAACTTCGCAAACGATCATTTCGCTGATTCTTCGCGGGCGCGACTTGCAGGGCGTGACTTCGCTGCTGGCCACGCATCGCGTGCAGGACGCATTTGGTCTGGCGCGCTATCGCTTTGACGAAGCGGCGAATCGGGTCGTGGCTCGCGACGGCAAGGGCGTTCGTTCCTTGCAAGCGGAGGAAGATGACGGCAGTTTTCCGCCGACCCACGTGCTCGTGCTGCGCGACGGGCAGATCTATTTCGAAGGCACCACCGACGATGTGCTGCATTCGTCCGACGATTACCTGAAAAAGTTTTTGGCTTCTGCGGAATAGCTTTGGCATTCGGAGTTCCTGAGGAGGAAAGGCGATGGCGCAACGAAAGCAACTGACGTGGACGGAGCTGCGAGTCGGACTTTTTGTACTGGGCGGTCTGGTCATCGTGATGGTTGCGATTTTCTATGTTACCGGCGCCGGATTTCTGGGGCCGAAATATCGCCTGACCACCTATCTCCCGGAAGTGGATGGCTTGAATACGGGCGCCCCGGTGGCTCTCGACGGCCTCGATGTCGGCAACGTCCAATCCCTCAGCCTCACTCCCCACCCGCTGGACCGCCTCCACAGCATTACACTCGTCCTGCGCATCGATAAGAGATACCAGGAACAGATTCGCACGGACTCGAGCGCCCGACTGGTCACGCAAGGCCTGCTCGGCGACCGTTACGTGACGATCTCGCGGGGACTCACAGGATCGGTCATACCCGCGAACGGAACTATTCCCGGCGCTGAGGAAGCGGCGGTGAAGCAAGTGGTGGAGCGCGGCGCCGACCTTATGGAGAACCTCGGCACTCTAACCGACGACATTCGAGACGTCATCGCGCAGGTGCAAAAAGGCAAAGGCACGATGGGCAAGCTGCTGAACGATCCGGAGCTATACAACCACTTGAACAGCACTGCCGTGAAGCTCGACACGATGACGTCGAATATCCAGCAAGGACAAGGCAGCCTCGGCAAGCTTGTGACTTCGGATGATTTGTACAAGAGGGTGGATTCGACGCTCGCCAAAGCGGATGACGTTATCGGCGCCGTTCGCGATCAGAAGGGCACGATGGGCAAGCTGATTTATGATCCCAGCGCTTACGACAGCATCAAAAGCGTCGCTGAGAAAAGCAACGCCCTGCTCGGTGACGTACGCGAAGGCAAGGGCACGCTCGGCAAGCTCGCCACGGACGACACGCTCTTCGTGAATTTGCGCGACGCTTCGGCAAACGTTCGCGACGCCTCCGCGAAACTGAATTCCAATCAAGGCACGACGGGGAAATTCTTTACCGATCCTACTTTCTACGACAACGTGACCGGGCTGACCGGCGATCTCCGGCTGCTGATCGGCGACTTCCGCCAGAACCCGAAAAAATTCCTGCACATCAAAATCGGCCTGTTTTAGGAGTTGGCCACAGAGATACAGAGTCACGGAGAAAATGGGAAAACACGGGAAAACCAAAGAGCCAGAAAACACCGAGTACGAAAGCCGGCCGGATTCTTCAACTCCCGGCCTTTCTCGGTGTCTCTGAGACTCCGTGGTTATTCCTTTTCAACTGGTGAAAACTCGAGAGCCATTTCGCGGACGCGGCGCAAGTCGAGCTTTCCGGTGCCGAGGTGCGGCAGGTCTTCGACCGAGAAGAACTGATTGGGACGCGGAATCCACAGATTCGGCAGGCCCGATTCGCCAAGACGCTCGAGCACGGGCTTCAATTCTTCCGGCGTGAGCGTGTGCAGGACCACCAGGCGCTCGCCCTTTTTTCCGTCAGGCACGGCGGTGACGACAAATCGCTGGTCGGTCGCGCCGGCGAGTTCGTGCAGTTGCTCTTCTACTTTGATGTGCGGCACCATCTCGCCGCCGATCTTGCTGAACCGGCTCAGGCGGTCGGTGATGGTCAGGAATCCGTCTTCATCTTCCGTGGCGATATCGCCCGTGACGTACCAGCCGTCCTGCAAGGCCTCCGCGGTTTTCTCGGGCTTGCCGAGATAGCCGAGCATGATGTTGGGCCCGCGCACGAGCAGCAATCCCGGCGTGCCGGCGGCAAGCGGCTCGCGCGTATCCGGGTCCACGATGCGAACGCTGACGCCCGGAAGCGGAAGGCCGATGCGCCCGCGCTTCGCGCCCACCTGTCGAAAACCCGGAGCGCGATAGTCGCGCGTGTTCACGGAGACGACGGGCGCGCATTCCGTGGCGCCATATCCTTCGAGAGGCCGGATGCCGAAGCGATCTTCAAACGCAAGCGCCAGGCGTTCGGGCAGTTTTTCCGCGCCGACAACCACATACTGCAAGCTTCCGAAATCCTCGGGCGAACACCGCCGTGCATACGCTTGCAGGAATGTCGGCGTGGCCATCAGGAATGTGACGCGGTAATCGCGGACGATTTCGCCGATCGCGGTCAAGTCGAGCGGACTCGGATGGTAGGCGACACCGATCCCGAGCGCCGCAGGCAGCCACAGCGTCACCGTAAAGCCGAACGAATGGAAGAAGGGCAGTACGCCCAGCAGGCAATCGCCACTATCGAACATGAATAACTGACCCATCTGTTCGATATTCGAAGCGATGTTGTAGTGCGTCAGCATCACGCCCTTGGGCTCGCCCGTGCTGCCGCTGGAAAAAATGATGGTGGCGAGATCGTCGAGCGCCTTGTTCTTTCCGCCGCCGAGGATCCGCTCCAGCGCGCCCCCGGGAAAGAACCACAGGAACAGCGCCACGAGTCGCTCGCCGAAGCCGTGGCCGGACGCGGTTTCCTCGAGCAGGATTGTCTTGCCCGGCACCTTCAGAGGGATGCGATCGAGCAGCTGCTTGGTGGTGATGACGGTCTCGAGCTTGCATTGCGCAGCGCACGAGGCCAGCGATTCGTCCGAAGACGTGTAATTCAGATTCACCGGCACTTTTCCCGCGAGCGCGGCCGCATAGTTCACGAGCGCGCCCGGAACGGACGGCGGCAGCAGGATGCCAACCATCTCCTGTCCCGCCCAGGTGCTGCGGAGCCTGCGCGCCAGAAAAATCGCGCTCAGCAGCGCGCTTCCCCATTTCATCCGCGGGCGCCGCTTGTCTCCCAGCGCGAAACGGAACGGATGATGGTGCGCGGTATGAATCAGCGATCGATGCAGCGTGCGCATGCGCTTGCGATGGTGGCGGTACGCCTCGGACTGCAAGTGCTGCACCGCGCGGCGCACCTCAAAAGGTGGCGTTGTAGCCGGCATTGGTTTGCCGAAACTGACCGTCACCGGATAGCGGATCGAACGCGGCAGTTTCCAGACGAAGCGGCCGCGCTCGAAGCTGAAGATGCTGCCCCAGACACCGTCGAGATTCACCGGAATGATCGGCGCGTCCACGCCCTTCATGATTCGCTCCATGCCGCGGCGGAATGGGAGCAACTGGCCGATGCGCGTAATCTGCCCTTCGGCAAAAATGCAGACCACTTCGCCATTCTTGATCGCGTTGGTGGCTTCGCGGAGCGAATGGAGCATTTCACGGGGCCGTTGCTCGGAGGAAATGGGAATCGCATGAATGATTTTGGCGAACGGCTTGACATACGGAAGATCGTAAATGGCTTTGTAGACCAGGAAACGGATCGGCCGGTCGGTAGACGCGATCAGCAAGAGTCCGTCCACGAACGACATGTGGTTCGCGACGAAAAGTGCGCCGCCGGTTTCGGGAATGTTGTCCCGGCCTTCGACGCGGATGCGATAGATCGTGTGCGTCGCAGCCCAGAGCACGAATCGCACTAGCGAGTCCGGCAGCAGGTAAATCGAGTACGCGGTGGTGACGAGCGTGAGGATGGCGCCATCGAGGAAGATTCCGCGGGGCGACTGATGAAAGACTCTCGAACACAAGTAATAGACGCCTGCCGCGATGAAGATCCCGATAAACGACAGCAGATTGGCCGCGGCGATTACGCCGCCCTTCTGCTCCGGCCGCGGCCGGTGCTGGATCAGGGCGCCGAGCGGTACCGCGAACAATCCACCGAAGAATCCGAGCAAGGCGAGATGGGTACCCGCAATCAGGAGCGTGGGCCTGGGGCTATAGAGCAGAGCGCCAAAGACCGTCATGCCGACGGCACCGAGAGGGATCAGACCGTATTCGATTTTTCCGGCAGAAAGATATCCCGCGGCGGCGCTGCCAAGTCCGATGCCGAGTCCGATGGCGGCTTGGAGATACGCAGTATGCGTGTCGTCGATGCGCAGCACGTCGTGCCCGTAAATCACGATTACGAGTTGCAGCAGCCCGGCCAGAAAAAAAAGGTAGGTGTTGCCAAGCACGGCCCATCCCAGGACTCGGTCGGCGCGGATGGTCTTGAGTTGCGTGCCCAAGTCGCCGAGAGGGTTCCAGCGGAATTTCCTCGTGGGATCGGCGGCCGGGATTCGCGAGATTCCAAAGCTCGTGGCCAAACCGAAAAGGGTAAACGCAAAGAGCATGAAACCGGCGACCGCCTCGTGTCCGTGATAGCGATCCGCAAGGACGCCGGCTGCCATCATGGCGCCGACGCTCGCGACGAACGTGCCGAGTTCGATGATCCCGTTGCCCCAGGAAAGCCGGGGCTCCGGCAGCAGTTCCGGCAGCAGGCCATATTTTGAAGGGCCGAACAGCGCGCCCTCCGTGCTGATCAGGAATACGCTCGTGCACTCCATCGGCAAGTTGTGCAGCGCCAGGCTGACGATGAAAAACGCCATCACTCCAATTTCAAGAAATTTGGTGCCGATGGTTACGCTGCGCTTGCTAAAGCGGTCGGCGAAGTAGCCGCCGGCCATCGAGAAGAAAATGAAGGGAAGCGCGAAGAGCGCGCCGACGACGAGGACGAGAAGATCGCGCCGGTCGTTCGGAAAATCCATCGACACGACGATGTAAATGACGAGGAACTTCAGCGCGTTGTCGTTGAAGCCGGTCTGGAACTGCGTGACGATGAGGCTCCAGAAGCCGCGCCGCCAGTTGGCGGGTGGTTGCGAGGGCGCACTGGAGGAGAGTGTTGAATTTTCCATCATCGTCGGCCGTTTTCTTGCGATTTCCCGAGCTGTGAAAAGTGTGTCACTTTGTGCGGGTCGCTATCGTTTGTTTTCAGCGAGTTACACTGCAAATTACTTTGCATGGCGTGTCGGTTTGTTGAGGCGAGAATCGGCGATTTTTCAACACGGGCTCTTAGCGCGAGGGCTCCGGCAGCGCGCATCCGATTCTCCTTTCGGCCGCAAGTACGGAAATGCGACAGAACTACAAGCGTATCTTATGCCGCGCGGTGCGGGACGCAAGGGTGAGGTTGTGTGGACTTTTCGTTAATCCAGGAAACAAGAATGGGCTGATGGCACGGGAACCATGGATGAAGCCATTGTTCTGGTGGGGTGATGTTTCCTGGGCCTGGAAGGCCCACGCTTTCACCTAAGAGCGCACGGCTGGCGATCGAGCGAGGCGGATGTCCGAACGAAATCGGCGATGGCGGGCGAGCGAGGAGTGGGCGAGGCGATCCTAGCCCACAGACAGCGGCGGCAAGCCGCCGCACTCCACACGCGCGGAGGCGTCGGCCGAGCGCGGGGGATGGATGTGATTACGCCAAGGATTTGCGCCGGGCACGATATATCGTGCCCCTACGAAATCAGCGAGGGCGTGCGAGGTGGATGGATGCGATCACGCCAAGGATTTGTGCCGGGCACGATATATCGTGCCCCTACGAAAACCAAATTCGGGATGTGGGCGGGTTAGGCGATTACGCGGAACGACGGCTTTGCAGGCGCGGCGGATGCGGAGACGGCGCTTGCGGGAAGCGGGGTTTCGCGGCGCGCATATTTCGTGGCGATGTAGTCGTTTACGAGAGTTTGAAACGCGGCGGACAACTCGTCGTAGGTGCCTTCGAGAGTGGTGAACTTTTGCCCGTCGATGTAGACGGGGCAGCGCGGGGCCTCTCCTGTGCCCGGCAGGCTGATGCCGATGTTGGAGGCCTTC
>JARLGK010000056.1 GCA_031296075.1 Candidatus Acidiferrales bacterium | reverse complement strand
TGAACGCCGCCATGAACACGGAGACCTCTCCCGTGGTGACCTCGAGCGGATTGAATTCCCTTAACGCCGTGGGCTTTTGCTACGTGTCCCCTAACGGCAAGTCAGTGATCATTCCTCCGGCACAAGGAACATTCGGCAACATGAGGGCGGGTGCGCTACTCGGCCCACCATTCCATGAGTGGGATTTGTCGCTCCGCAAGAGTTTTAAGGTACGCGAACGGCTTGGACTGGAGTTCAGCCTGTCGGCCTTCAACGTCCTCAACAACCACAGCTTCGCGCTCGGACCTATCCCTGCTGTCGTCCTTACTGGTGTTGTGAACGTCCCCCCGCTGTTCGGCCTTTCTTCGGGGCAGGCGAATGACGGCAACCCGGTCAACGGAACCGGCGGCGCCCGCGAACTGCTGTTGGGCTTGAAAGCAACGTTTTAAGCGGTCCTTCAACGGGATCAGGTTCGAAGTTCGCAATCGCGCTAGCGGACGCAGACGAAGGCTGTCCGCAGCTTCGTCTGTCATGTGCATATGTCCTCACATCAATGCAGGAGCTCGGGTGGTCTTGCTGATCACGGTCGTGTCGAAGCATCCCTAATGAGAATTAATGATCGCTTCAGCGCGGCATCATCATCATTTGGATACCCTTGCAGGTGTGGAAATGTTGTCGGCGCAGGGAGATAGGCAGGTTAACATCGGCTGTTCCTTGACGATCAGATCGCGCGATGCGCGCCGGTTCCGTGCGAAAATCATTTGGGAGATCAACGGGTGACACCCAGCCGAATGCTACTTCTGCCGATGTTGATCGGCGCTGCCATTGCGTCTCCGGCCTGGGCGCGGCAGACGCAGCAGGCGCCACAAGCGTCGCAAAGGTTAACCGTGGCCGCCGCGATCGATCTAGCCGAAAAGCAAAATCTCGATCTCGCAGCGGCACGGGCGAAGCGTGCGGTGGCATCGGCCGGAGTGCGCATTGCTGGAGAGCGCCCCAATCCCACGCTGAGTTTTGGGGCCGCGCGAGACACGCCGCATGAAACCGCGCTAATTGACCAGCCGCTGGAAATCGGACCAAAGCGCGAGCGGCGGATCGAAGTCGCGCGCCAGGAAAGCGCGCTCACGGAGGCCGACATCTCGGCTCTGGAGCGGCAGTTACGCCGCGGCGTCCGGGACGCATTTTTTGGTCTGGCGCACGCCCGCGCGGTGACGGCGCAACAGGAAGGCGCGGTAAAACTTGCCGAGCGGCTGCACGATATCGCCAAAGCGCGCTTTGACGCCGGCGATATTCCGCAGCTCGAAGTGACCCAAGCCGAACTCGAGGCCGCGCGCGCGCAGGCGAATCGTCAAGTGGCGCAGCAGGAGGAAAAAGTGGCGCTCAGCGGTTTGAACGCGCTCTTGAACGAAGCCGCCACCACCGATTGGGACCTGGGCGACCCGTTTGCCGCGCTACCGCCGCCGCCCGCGCTCGAAGATGTCCTCGCGCGCGCCGGAGCCTCGAACGCGGAAATCGCGCGGATCAGTCAGGAAGCAAAAATCGAGCAGAGCCGCAAAGCCCTGTTCGAGGCGGAGCGTATACCGAATCTTGGCCTGCAGTTTGGAGCCGACTTTAACGCGCCGGGTGGCCTCGGCGCCAACACCGGAGGCTACGAGGTGGGGCCACGCGGCCAGCTCTCCATCGAGCTTCCGATTTTTTCGCACAATCAGGGCGAGATCTCGCAATCCATCGCGAATGCGCGCGCGCTGGACGCCGCGCTCGCAGCGGCCCGCCGGGCGGTGGATGCCAAGGTTGAATCCGCCTACTTCGAGCTCGAAGCTCGCGAAACCCAGACGCAGCTGTACCGTCAAACGATTCTGCCGTCATCCCGGCAACTGGAAGAGATGACGGAAGAAAGTTATCGCGCCGGTAAGGCGAACATCATGACCGTGCTCGGCGCCCAGCGCGACGTGCGGCAGGTCGAGCGGGATTATCTCGATAGCCTGCTCGCGGTGCAATCCGCGATTTCGCAACTTGAGGAGGCGGTCGGCGCTCCGCTCGACTGAACGAGATCCACGATGAATTTTCGACAAACTCGCGTGCAGCGTCTCTGTTTCGCAGCCGGATTCTGCGCGCTTCTGGCGGCCGGCTGCTCGCAACAATCGGCCGATGAAAGCTCGGAGACTTCGGCAAAGTCCGAAGTCACGCTTACGCGCGTGGCGCGCTCCGATATCTCCCAGACGCTCTCGCTGAACGGGACCGCCTCCGCTCTGCCCAATGGTGACGTGCGCGTCAGCGCGCTCGTCCCAGGCCGAATCGCGGAGCTGAACGTCGCGGAAGGCGACCGCGTACGGGCCGGCCAGGTCGTGGCCAAACTCGATGACCGCTCTTACCGTTCGCAGCTCCAGCAGGCCGAGGCGGGCGCGCAGCAGGCGAAGGCCAACTTCGACAACGCGCAGCTCTCGCGCACGCGTGATGAAGACCTGTTCCAGCGCGGCATCGTGGCGCGCAAAGAGCTCGAAGATGCGCGGACGCAGGAGAGCGTGGCCGCAGCCGCCAGGAAGCAGTCGGAAGCCGCGCTCGAACTGGCGAAGCTGCAAGTGGCGCGCTGCGAAATCGTCTCGCCGCTCAACGGCGCAGTCGCGAAGCGATTCGTCAGCGTGGGCGAGCAGGTGGACGGCACCGCCGC
Source organism: Candidatus Acidiferrales bacterium (assembly GCA_031296075.1). Taxonomy (GTDB): domain Bacteria; phylum Acidobacteriota; class Terriglobia; order Acidiferrales; family UBA7541; genus Palsa-295. The sequence continues at coordinate 4,268 of JARLGK010000056.1, read as the reverse complement.
TCAGCCCATCGTCGAAGTCGCGAACCTCCAGGAAATTGAATTCCTCGGCAATGCTCCGGCGATGTACCTCGCGAAGATGCATCCCGGCGAAACCGTTTACGTCACCAGCGAATCGGTGCCCGGGCAGAAATTTCAGGGTCGCGTGGAGGCAATCTCGCCGGCCGTTGATCCCGCAACCGGAGTCGGCCTGGTGCGCATACGCGTGCCAAATCCGAACGGGCTGCTGCGCATGGGAATTTTCTTGAGCGCGGAAATTGCCGTGGACACGCACGCCCGCGCCCTCACCGTTCCTACGGAAGCCATCTATCGCGATCGGACCGGGCAGGCGCGCGTGTTCATCGTCCAGCAGGATTCCGCGACGGCCGTGCCCGTGAAAATCGGAATCGAAACGAAGGATCGCGTTGAGTTGGCCGACGGCGCCGTGAAAGAGGGCGATAGCGTGATTCTTGCGGGCGGCTACGGCCTTGCAGACCAGGCCAAAATCCAGATCAAGCCGCAGTCGAACCCATGAACGTGGTCCGCTTCTGCCGCGAGAACCGCTACGCGGTGTATCTGCTCACCGTGTTTCTCAGCATCGCCGGCGCCGCAGCCGTATTTCAGCTGCCCAGCAACATTTATCCCGAGTTGAATTTTCCGCGCATCGTGGTTCTCGCGCGCGCCGGCGACCTCGCGCCGGACACCATGCTGCTCACCGTGACGCGCCCGATCGAGGAATCGGTCAGCACCACGCCCGGCGTGCGGCGCGTTGATTCGAAGACCATCCGCGGCAATACCGAAATCTCGGTTCTCTTTCAGGCCGACACCGACATGCAGTACTCGCTTCAGCTTGTGCAGGCGCGCGTCAGCCAGGCGCGCGCGTCGTTGCCGCCGGACGCGGAAATTGATGTCGAGCGCGTCTCGCCCGCGGTCTTTCCTGTCCTCAGCCTCATCCTCAGCGGCAACGTCCCCGACGCGGATCTGCGCGATGATGCGTACTACATTCTGCGGCCGCTTTTCAGCCGCGTGCCGGGCGTGGGCACCATCCAGGTGCAGGGGACTGACACGCGCGAAGTCTCCGTGGTCGTCGATCCGCAGAAGTTGCTCGCGCACCGGTTGTCTCTGGTGGATGTGGCGAGCGAACTCCGCGCCACAAATCAGATCAACTCGGTCGGACGGCTCTCGAAGGACTACTCGCAATATCTCGTTCTCGCCACCAGCCAGTTCGCGAACCTCGACGACATCCGCAACGCCGTGGTCGCCATTGACAGCGGCGCGCCGATTCGCATCCGTGATCTGGCCGAGGTTCGCTACGGAGTAGCGGATCGCCGGACTCTGATCATGGGGAATGGCCAGCCCGCCGCGCTGATCAATATTTCGCGGCAGATTGGCGGCAACATTCTTCAGCTTGCGCGGCAGGTCAAGGATCAAGTGCGCGATCTCGGCTCCGCCATTCCCAAGACGCTGCATATTTCAGTGGTGTACGACCTTGCGGAATTCGTCTCGGAGTCCATCGCGAGCGTGCGGGATGCCATCCTGGTCGGTGCGCTGCTCGCCGTGGCCATCCTTTTCTTGTTCCTGCGCGATGGGCGGACGACTTTCGTCGCCGCCACTTCGCTGCCCCTTTCCGTGATCGGCACATTTTTCTTCCTGAAACTCTTTGGCGGCACGCTCAACCTGATGTCGCTCGGCGGGCTGGCGATTGCCATCGGGTTGATCATCGACGATGCCGTCGTCATCATCGAAAACATCTACCGCCATCGCGGCCTCGGCCAGCCGCTGGAAATTGCGGCGGAGCGCGGCACGCAGGAGCTGCTCGGCGCGGTGGTCGGCTCGACGGCGACGACTCTGATTGTCTTTTTGCCGTTGAGCCTGCTGAAGGGTGTTGTGGGCGAATTCTTTTCGGCGCTCTGCCTCACGCTCGGCGTGTCGGTTCTTCTCTCGCTGGTTTTTGCCCTGGCCGTGATTCCTCTGCTCTCGCAGAAGTATCTTTCGGGTTCGACGATTCACGCGGATAAGGCTGCCAGGTTCATCGAGCCCGTGAATCGCGTGTACGAGCGAGCGGTTCGTTGGGCTTTGAACCATCGACCGATCGCCTTAGGCGCCGCGCTGGGTTGTGTTCTGCTCGGCATTGTTTTATTCATGAACCTGGACACTGGCTTCCTGCCGGAAATGGACGAGGGCGGCTACGTCCTCGATTGTTTGACTCCCGCCGGCACGTCCCTCGATGAAACGAATCGCATTCTCCAGCAAATCGAGCAGCGCATCGCGAAAATGCCGGAGACGCACTCCTTCTCGCGCCGCACCGGCGCGGAATTGGGCCTCTTCGCCACGGAGCAGAACAAAAGCGACATTCTCGTCAAGATGAAGCCGCGTTCCGCCCGCAAACGCAGCACCCAGGAGGTGATGGAGGACCTGCGCCTGCAAATCGCGCAGAACATTTCCGGGGTGGACGTCGAGTTCACCCAGATTCTCCAGGACATGCTCGGCGACCTCGAAGGTTCCCCCGAGCCCGTCGAAATTAAGCTCTTTGGCAACGATATGGGTACGCTTGAGAAGGTCGCCGGCGAAATCAGCCCGAGGCTTGTGAAGATTCCGGGCATCGTCGACTTCAAGGGCTTGCAGAAAGGCAATCCCGAAATCGTTTTTCACGTGGATCCCGCGCTCGCGGGGCGCGCGGGTCTGACGGCCGAGCAGGTCACGCAGCAAGTTAGCGCTGGTCTGCTGGGCCTGACGGAAACGCAGCTTCGCGAGTCCGACCGAGCCGTGGACATTCGCGTGCGCTTTCCCGACGAGTTCCGCTACAACTATTCCAACGTCCAGCAGTTTCCTGTCCTGACGCCGTCGAAACAGATTGTTCCGCTCTCGTCGTTTGCGCAGGTCGAGCAGGTTCATGGCGACAATCAATTGTTGCGGGAAAATCAGCGGCTGATGGTCACGCTGACCGCGCGGCTGGAAAACCGCGATCTCGGCGGCGCAATCGGCGACGTCAAGAAAATGATGAACGGAATCACGCTGCCCACGGGAACTTCCTACGAAATCGGCGGCCAATACGAAAGCCAGCAGGCCTCGTTCCACGATCTGCTTTACGTATTGGCTCTGGCGCTGGGCGCCGTTTTCATCGTCCTGGTGATCCAGTTTCGCGCCTTCATGCCGGCCCTGATTATTCTTTCCGCTGCGCCGCTCTCGCTTGTCGGGGTGTTCGCCATGCTGTGGATCACGCGCACGGCGCTCAACGTCTCTTCGTTCATGGGCATCATCCTCATGGTCGGGCTGGTGGTGAAAAACGGAATTATTCTGTTCGAGTACGTTCAGAAGCTGCACGTGGAAGACAAAATGCCTTTGGCCGAAGCACTCGTGGCCGCAGGCAAGATTCGCGTTCGCCCCATCCTGATGACCACGCTTGCCACACTTTTCGGCCTGTTGCCTCTGGCCCTCGGCATCGGTTCCGGCGCGGAGTTGCAAAAGCCGCTCGCGCTCGCCGTGATTGGCGGCCTGCTGCTCTCCACTTTCATCACCCTCCTCGTGATGCCCGTTCTGTACTCCCTTCTCGAACGCAAGACTACTAGCGGCTGAGAATACGCAGTAGAATCGTTTAGTAGGGAGCGGTTTCAGGCTCCGATGGGGTTTTCAGGTCTCTTGGCGATGGCTAAACATCGAGATTCTTCGTCGCTCGTCCAGCTGCTCAGCACCGCTGCAGGTGCCGGATTCCGCCGCGCCTACAGCCAGGTGCAGGTGGACGAGCGGAAGTATCTCCGCCATCTGCAGCGCGCGCATCGGCTGCCCATTGAATCCTGGCAAGAGATGTTTCAGCTCGGCCCGCAAGTGCTGGACCCGATTGCGGCCGGCACGATCAAGTCGGCATCGCGCATGGCCGCGCTCGAGGGCGCGGGCCTCGGACTCGGCGGTTTCCTGACCGTCGTCCCGGACATGGGCATCCTCTCGGCGATCACTTTGCGAATGCTCCAGAAGCTGAGTTTGCTCTATGGCTTCGAATACTCGACCGAGGAAGAAACCGTCAATCTGTGGATCGCGGCAGCCAGTGCGGCCGGATTGGATCTGGGGCGCGATTTCCTCGAGAAGCAGGCCGTCGAGCGGCTCGTTCCGCGGATCATCGACCGCATAGCGGTCAAGGTTGGCGCCGAGGTCGCGGAGAAGTGGGCGGGCCGAATCGTGCCGGTGCTCAGCGCCGGAGCCGCGGGCGCGCTGAACTATTACTTTGTCCGCGCATGGGGCCGCCGCGCGCAAAAGCATTTCCTGGCCCGGCATCTGTCCGTACTGGCGCAAGCCGC
>JARLGK010000055.1 GCA_031296075.1 Candidatus Acidiferrales bacterium | reverse complement strand
TTGAAGACGCGATGAATGCGATCTACGGCGCTCCGGCCGACCTCGCCGATTACGAACGCAAAGCGCAGGCCATGGCCTACGATTCCGAGCGCGCCATGTTCGAGGCGTACTCGCGCGACAAGTACGGCGCAACCGGCGTGATCCAGTGGAAGCTCAATAGCGCGTGGCCTTCGCTGATCTGGCAGCTCTGGGACTACTACTTGCAGCCCGCCGGTGCATACTTCGGCGCGAAAAAAGCCTGCGAGCCGCTGCACGTGATGTACTCCTATGACGACCGCAGCGTCGCCGTCATTAACAGCACCTACCAGCCGGGACTGAATCTCAGCGTCACCGCGAAGCTTTTCGATTCCGCGCTGCACGAACGATTCTCGGTCACCGTGCCCGTCGACGTCGCAGCAGACGGCGTGACGAAAGCCGGCGCATTCCCCGAGCGCGCGTTCCAGCCTGCCTCGCCCGTCTATTTCGTCGATCTCGTCCTGAAAGACCAGTTCGGCAAAGTCCTCAGCACGAATTTCTACTGGCTCTCCGCGAAGAAGAATGTTTACGACTGGTCCGCCGCCGACAACGACGCCTTCACCCCCGTCAAATCCTACGAAGATCTCACTGCGCTGAACTCGCTGCCGAGCGCCGGCAAAATCGACGTAAAGCTCTCTAATTTTAGCCCACCCGCGGACCTTGAATTCGTGGATGTGACGCTGCGGAACCCGAGCGATCATCTCGCATTTCAGGTGCGGCTCGACATTCACGACAACCGCAAAATCGCCGCAGCTCCGGTGCTGTGGCAAGACAACTACGTGTCGCTGATGCCCGGCGAATCGCGCACAATCACCACTTACATCACACGGCCCAGCCTGGAGGACCTTCCAATGGAACTCACCGTGACCGGTTGGAATGTCGATCCGCAGACGATTACCTTGGATGGTAAACCATCCGCGACTAGCCCAGGCGCGTCGCCCTGATGGCTGAACATTCGCAACAACCGTCTTCCGATTCATCGCCCGTGCGCCTCAAGCGCGCCCTCAGCCTCTGGAACCTGATCATCATCGGCATCGTGATCATCCAGCCGATCGCGCCCATGGGCATCTACGGCGTTATCAACAACGAAGCCCGCGGCCACGTGGTCACCACGATCCTGATCGCCATGGTCGCCATGCTCTTCACCGCGATCAGCTACGGGAAAATGGCGCGCGCCTATCCCAGCGCCGGATCGGCTTACACCTACGTGGGGCGAGAAATCCATCCGGCGCTCGGCTACGTCACCGGCTGGGCCATGGTGATGGACTACATCCTGAACCCTCTGATTTGCACCGTGATTTGCAGCGAGCTCGCCCGAAATATCTTTCCATCCGTGCCGTATTGGGCGCTGGCCGTCGCGTTCGCCGGAATGTTCACCGCGCTGAACCTGCGCGCCATACAAACCTCGGCGCGGATCAACGAGGCTCTCGCGGCGGGCATGACGATCGTGGTGGTGATCTTTTTCGCGTTCGTGATTCGCTCGCTCTGGGGATGGCACCAGCACGGCGCGGCTTTTTTCACGCAGCCGTTCTACGACCCTACGACGTTCGACTTCCACAGAGTGTTCCGCGGCACTTCTCTCGCCGTGCTCACGTACATCGGCTTCGACGCGATCTCGACCTTTTCGGAGGAGGCTGAGAATCCCCGGCGAGATATCCTGCTGGCGACGGTTCTCGTCTGCGTGATCACCGGAATATTGTCGTCGCTTGAGGTTTATGCCGCGCAGCTCGTGTGGGGAGGAAAGCCGTTTCCGCAGGAAATGCTGGAATCGGCTTTTCCGCTGGTGGCGCGGCAGGTGGGGGGATTTTTCCTGTTCCATCTTTTGAATTTCACGATTCTGATAGCGAATGTGGGATCGGGAATGGGCGCGCAATTGGCCGCCGCGCGCCTGCTCTACGGCATGGGACGCAGCGACGCGCTGCCGCGCGGATTTTTCGGAGCAATCGAGCCACGGCACCGGATTCCGATGAACAACGTGTTGCTGATCGGAGCCATCGCGCTCACGGGAGCGTTCTTCATCAGCTACGAGCGCGGAGTCGAGCTGCTCAATTTCGGCGCGTTCATTGCGTTCATGGGAGTGAACGCTGCGGCGTTCGTGCGGTTCTTCTGGCGCGCGCCCGAGAAGCGCTGGACGAACTTGGTTTTCCCACTCCTCGGATTCGCGATCTGTTTTTTCATCTGGCTCAACCTGAGCCGGCCCGCAAAGATCGCCGGAGGCGTCTGGATTCTGGTTGGAATCGCCTACGGCGCGGTGAAGACGCGAGGTTTTCAGGCCAGCCTTGTGCGATTTGATATGCCAGCAGACGAGTAGCACGAAGTGGCCAGTGACTAGACGGCGCAAATCGTGACGCGCGGGGCTGACGAATGCGCGCTACGGCCCTCTGAAAAGTGTGTCGAGTAAATGGTGCTCCCGTCGTTTGTTTTCTATAACTTACGTGTGAAATGACTCGGCATGGTGTGTCGGTTAATTTTGCAGGGGAACTGCAGGAAACAGAGGAGTGAGGCCCAGATGAGTGTCGATTAGAAAAAATTTCGTCGTTTGATTTCAGTGAGTTGGAGGCGTTTCTAATCGCCTGAGTGTCGATTAGAAGGCGATGATTTGTGGGGCGCACGGCGCCAGACGCACCACTCCCCGCTCTTGCGAGAGCTGCCAACTGCGCCACGACTTCGGTCTTGTGGACCATGCGTCCATGGTTCTAGAGAGGAGGAATCGCGTCAATCCTGCGCGCCTGTGGACTTTTGTGGAGGTTGCAGCGAAGAGCCCCACCCTCAAAAACCGAGGATGGGGCACCCGGCCAACGCATTTCATTCTTCCGCGAAATAATCCGAGTCGATTCGCTTAACTTCGTACGAATTCACGGAGTTTACTCCGACGCCGAAATCGATCATGTACTCCGCTAACTGTTGACCGTCGATCAAGATGACCTTGGGATCTATGTTTCGCACGTATTCAAAGGCGTCCGCAGAGAACCCACTCGTGGTAATAAAGACGCCCTTTTTCGCCCTTTTTCCATGCAGTGCGCCGACAAACTTTTGGATTTCAGGCCTGCCAACCGTGCCGTCCCACCGTTTCGCCTGAAGGTAGATTGTGTCGAGCCCGAGGCGATCTTCGTTGATGAGACCATCGATTCCTTCGTCTCCTGAGGTTCCGATGGCTTCGCCAGCCTCTCTTCTCGAGCCTCCGTAGCCCATCGTTTAACAACAGTTCGACCACCAATCCTTCAAAGAATTGAGGCGAGCATCGTTTAACTCGACCAATTACTTCAGATGCAAGCTCCGAACGAAGTTTGTGATGCGCCGCTTCAAGTATTTCCTCTGGTGTCTGCCCGTCGTCTTCGGCCGCGATTGGTGACGCGATTTCCTTCGGTTTTCTTGAGGGAGAGCGAAACTGTAAGAATTCTGGGAATCGCTCCAGATACCTAATCGTGATCCGATCAGGAACGTCTTTTAGAGCGACCCGGCCCCGGTCTGAGATCCTGAAGTGGCCTCTTTGGGGTGACTCGAGTAGCCCCGCCGCGGCAAGGTAGACCTTAGCCCAAGCGACCCGATTTACAAAAACGGCCTGTCGACCACTAGGCAGCAAGGCCTTCAACTCAGCCTCGGTCAGTCCAAACTTCGTAGCAAGAGCCGCCCTCGCCTCAAGGAGTGAGTGATCCTTGTTATCTGACGCCAAGTCCAGTAAGGGTCGCATTAACGTTTGGAAATCGGGAATAGCCACGAGCCTCCTCCTTGTGAGTAAACACAGAAGTATATCCTGTACTCAGTAATTCTGAATGTTGGCCTCGTCACCGCCAAAGGTATCCGCAATGGATGCACCTGCGAATCCCTCGGTGCACGTTGTTCGCTTGGGAAGACAATCCTGATAGGCCGATCAGTCGGGTTCCTGGGTGACGATGTGGACGTCGACGGCGGGGGCGTCGCGCAGGAAGCGGCTGATGGCGTTCATGTAGAGAAGCTTTTGCCAGCCCTCGACGGCCGATCGCCCGAAAATCATTTGCGTGACGTGTTTATCGCGCACGAACTGCGCGGCGGCGTCCGGGACGCTCGTGCCCTTCAAGCGCACGGCTTTCGCGCCCAGGCTTTCGGCGAATTGCAGATTTGCGGCGAGCGCTTTTTCGTCGCGCGCGCTCGTCGCGCCGTTGCCGAGATCCACGTGTACGGCGTACAGCTCCGCGTCCATGCGCCGCGCCATGCGGGCCGCGCGCGCGAGCAAGTATTGCGCGCGGGGATTGGCGCTGATGCACACGGCGATGCGTTCGCGGACCGCCCAGTTTTCCTGAATTTCCTTTTCGTCCATGTAGGTCGAAAGGCTGCGGTCCACCTGCTCGGCCACCTGTCGCAGGGCCAGCTCGCGCAAGGCGATCAGGTTTCCGCGGCGGAAGAAATTCCTGAGCGACTGCTCGACTTTGTTCTGGTTGTACACATCGCCGCGCTTCATGCGGTTGTGGAGGGCTTCCGGCGTCAGGTCGACCATGACCGTTTCGTCGGAGAGCTGCAGCACCCAGTCCGGCACGGTTTCGCGCACGACGATGCCGGTGATCGCGTTGACCGTGGGCGCGATGCTTTCGATATGCTGAATGTTGACGGTCGAGAGAACGTCGATATTCGCGTTCAGCAGCTCCAGGACGTCTTCATAGCGCTTGCGATGCTTGCTGCCTGGAATGTTGGTGTGCGCAAGCTCGTCCACCAGCGCAACCGCCGGGCGGCGCGCGATGATGGCGTCCACGTCCATTTCCTCGAACACCGTTCCCTTGTATTCGATCTTCTTGCGCGGGACGGCGTCGAGCTGCGGCACGAGTTCGGCGATGCCTTTGCGGCCGTGGGTTTCCACCACGCCGACGACGACGTCCTCGCCGCGACTGTGGCGGCGGATCGCCTCGGTGAGCATGCTGTAGGTCTTGCCGACGCCCGGCGCGTAGCCGAGAAACAGCTTCAGCACGCCTTTCGTTTTTTCGGGCGGCGTGGTGACCGCCAGCCACTCTTCGGGGGTCTTGGGCACGTGTTTATTCTCTTTGAGCAGCGCCCGGAAAGCTACGATAGAATGCAGCAGTGCGCACGCGTATTCTGATCCGCATCCTGCAGTTTCCGGCCGCGTTCGGCATCGTAATCGGGATCGCACTTTTGTACCACAAAGTGCTACCCGTCAATGCCACCACGGTCGCGCTGACGTTTCTGCTCGCCATTTTAGCCGTTTCCACGATTTGGAGCATGGCTGTCGCGGTGGTGATGTCCTTGGCAGCCATGCTGGCGTTCAATTATTATTTCCTGCCGCCCACGGGAACTTTCCGGGTCGCCAATGCCGAGGACTGGGTGGCGCTGCTGGCGTTCCTCGCGGTCGCCGTGATCTCGAGCCACCTTTCCACCCGCGCGCGCCAGAAGGCCGCCGACGCTTTCGCCCGCCAGCGCGACGTCGAAAAACTGTATGCGTTCAGCCAGGGATTGCTCGAATCGCGCAACGTGATGGAACTGGTGAACCGCATTCCGGGACAGATCGTGAACGCCTTCGAAGTGGGAGCGGCGGCGCTGTTTCTGGCCGATAAGCAGAAGGTCTATCGCTCGGGGCCGGTGATTCCGCAACTCGACACCGAAAGCCTGAAGTCCATTCTGGCGCGCGACGAGCCGGTGATTGACGCGGCCAACAGCGTCAGCTTTCTGCCTGTGCGCATGGGAGTGCATCCGGTCGGCAGCCTGGGAATTTCCGGGACCGTGCTTTCGCGGCAGACGCTCGAAGCCATCGCCACATTGATCGCCGTGGCGATGGAGCACGCGCGCGCGGTCGAGCAGGTGGGGCAAACGGAAGCCGCGCGCGAGGCGGAAAAACTTCGCACCGCGCTGCTCGACGCGGTGACACACGCGCTGCGCACGCCGCTCACGTCCATCAAAGCGTCGGTGACGAATCTGATCTCGAACCCCAGCCTGGCCGGCGCCCAGAGGCAGGAGCTGCTGACGATCATCAACGAAGAGAGCGATCGCCTGAACCGGCTGGTCGGCGAAGCGGCGGAAATGGCACGGCTGGACGCGGGCGAGGTGGAATTGAAAGTCGAACCTCTGCCCATCGATCACGTGATCACCGCCGCTCTGGATCGCTTCCGGGCATCGCTTGGGAGTCGCGTGGTCCACGTGAAGGTGGCGGATGGGCTGCCGCGGGCGCGCATGGACGTGGCGCGGGCGCGCGAGGTGCTGGTGCATCTGATCGAGAACGCCAATCAGTATTCGCCACCGGATCAGCCGATTACCATCACGGCCGAGGCGAGCGGCGATTTCGTGGTTACCAGCGTGGCCGATCGCGGCAGCGGAATTGACGATCCCGAGCGCGCGCTGGTCTTCGAAAAATTCTATCGGGGCAAAGATCAGCGCTATAGTGTCGAGGGCACGGGCATGGGCTTGCCCATCGCCAAGGCCATCGTGGAAGCGCATGGCGGTTCGATCAGCCTCACCAGCCAGCGCGGGCACGGTTCCGTCTTTTCGTTCACATTGCCCGCCGAGCGCAGCCGTTCCTCGGCAGCCCCCGTGCGCCCATGACCTCCGCCAAAATTCTGATCGTGGATGATGAACCGCAGATCCGCCGCGTCCTCCGCACCACGCTGACCTCGCATGGCTATACGGTGGCCGAAGCGCGCACGGGCGACGAAGCGCTGGAGCAGATCCGCGGCGAGCGCCCGGATTTGATCCTGCTCGACGTCAACATGCCGGGGGTTTCCGGGCTCGAGACCTGCCGCGAAATTCGCAGCTCGAGTGATATCCCCATCATCATGCTCACCGTGCGCGGCACGGAACGCGACAAAGTGCAGGCGCTCGACGCCGGCGCGGACGACTACGTCGTGAAGCCTTTCGGCTCCGAAGAGCTGATGGCGCGCATCCGAGCCGGGTTGCGGCGCGCGGCACCGGCGGAATCTTTGCCGCCGTTCGTCTCGAATGATTTGACAATTGATTTCGAAAGGCGCTCCGTTTTGCTAAAAGGAGAGGCTGTCCGGCTCACGCCGAAGGAATTTGAATTATTGCGACACCTGGTGGCCAACCAGGGAAAGGCGCAGGGGCATCGCCGGCTGCTGCAAGCCGTCTGGGGGCCGGACTACGGCGAAGAGACCGAGTATTTGCGCGTGTTCATCAACCAGCTCCGGAAAAAAATCGAACCCGATCCGAAGAATCCGCGTTTCATTCACACCGATCCCTGGGTGGGATACCGCTTCGAGCCTCCGGCTGAAAAATCACGCTCGAGCCGCTCGGAAAAATAGCCGTTGCGATCCGCTGCTGGACGAAAGGATGAATCCATGGCGCCACCGATCATCAAACCGCCGTTTACTCTGGAAACCGCGAAAGCTAAAGTGCAGGCGGCCGAGGACGCGTGGAATTCGCGGGATCCCGAGCGCGTGGCGCTGGCCTACACGGAAGACTCCGACTGGCGAAACCGCGACGAGTTTTTTCAGGGCCGCGAAGCGATCAAGGCTTTTCTGCGCCGCAAGTGGGCGAAGGAGCTCGACTATCGCCTGCGCAAAGAGCTCTGGTGCTGGACCGAGAACCGCATCGCGGTGACGTTCCAATACGAGTGGCACGATCCCAGCGGCCATTGGTTCCGCGCGTACGGAAACGAGCTGTGGGAATTCGACGAGCAAGGGTTGATGCGCCGGCGGATCGCCAGCATCAATGACGCGCCCATCGCCGAAGGCGAGCGAAAGATTCTTTAGCGGTATGCGTAATCCCGAGCGCAAGGCAACACTTTCACCACAGAGAACGCTGAGAAGGCACAGAGATCACAGAGGAAACCCCGGACTCACGGCAGAGACGCAGAGAAAAATTAAGAGAGATTCTTCGACTGCGTCCCGCGCATCCCGGCTTCGCCGGGATGAAAACCAAAATCGCGCGGGACTCCGCTCAGAATCATGGCGCACCAAAAAGCGCGCTAGTGCATTGGGTGAGCGGCGTCGAGATCAAGGTTGAGGTCGAGGACGTTGACCCGCGCTTCGCCGAGGAAACCAAACTGGCGGCCCTTCGTATGCCGCGCCACAGCCGCGCGCGCCTCCTGCTCGCTGATGCCGCGCTCCTTGGCTACGCGCGGAATCTGAAACTCCGCCGAGGCCGGTGAAATATCCGGATCGAGGCCCGAGCCGGACGTGGTGACGAGGTCCGCCGGGATGGGCGTATTCGGGTTGGTCGGCTGGAGCTGTTGAACGCTTGCGGCGACGCGGTCCTGCAGCGCCTTGTTCGTCGGACCGAGATTCGACCCGGACGAAGCGGTCGGATCGTAGCCCGAGCCCGCCGCCGACGGCCGCGACCAGAAGTATCCTGGCGCGGTGAACGGCTGGCCGATCAGGTGCGAGCCGACGAGTTTCCCATTCTGCGGGATCAGGCTACCGTTCGCCTGCTTCGGAAAAATCACTTGTGCGATTCCGGTGACCACCAGCGGGTAGATGATTCCGAGCAACACCGTCGTCGCCAGAGTGAACCAGATCGAGATCAGAAGATTCTTTTTCATGTTCGCCTCATGCTATCTCGCCCACCGAGGGCGATATGCGTTGTGGTCCACCAACGCCGAATTGCAATCACGGACCAAACTGCTTCCACAAGACCGAAAGGCCACGCTCCCTGCAAGAACCCGTAGATGGATGCCAGCACGCAGGACGCCGCGAACGCGAGGATGAACGCGGAATGGCGACTCTCCATGGCGTAACACACGACCATGACGGAGACCGCGAGCAGTCCGAAGATGTTGAGAGCCGTCATGCCTTGTCCTTTGCATCGTCATTTCGATTCATCCTCTGCAGCTTACGCCAAGCCGACATGCGTAATGATCAAATCAATGATCTTGATTCCGATGAACGGCGCGACGATGCCGCCCAAGCCGTACACGAGCAGATTCCAACGCAGCAGGGCCGAGGCCCCCAGCGGACGATAGCGCACGCCGCGCAGCGCGAGCGGCACGAGCGCGATGATGATCAACGCATTGAAGATGACAGCCGATAGAATCGCCGACTGCGACGTCTTCAGCTCCATGATGTTCAGGACGTTCAAGACGGGGAAGGCGCCGGCAAACATCGCCGGAATGATGGCGAAATATTTCGCCACGTCGTTGGCCACCGAAAATGTGGTCAGCGCGCCGCGGGTAATGAGTAATTGCTTCCCGATCTCGACCACTTCGATCAGCTTGGTCGGATTCGAGTCCAGGTCCACCATGTTGCCGGCTTCCTTGGCGGCCTGCGTGCCAGCGTTCATGGCCAGGCCGACGTCGGCCTGTGCGAGCGCGGGGGCGTCATTGGTGCCGTCGCCGGTCATGGCGACAAGTTTTCCCTTGGCCTGCTCCCGGCGGATCAGCGCGAGCTTGTCTTCCGGCGTGGCCTGGGCGAGAAAATCGTCGACGCCCGCTTCGCGCGCGATAGCGGCAGCCGTGAGCGGGTTATCGCCGGTGATCATCACGGTGCGAATACCCATGGCCCGCAACTGGTCGAAGCGCTCGCGCATGCCGCCCTTGATGATGTCCTTCAGATGGATCGTGCCGAGGATGCGGCAATCTTCGGCGACGAGCAGGGGCGTCCCGCCGGCATTTGAGATCGTCTTCACGGACTCCTCTACCTCCGGCGGGACTGGTTTGCCCGTCCGCTTGCAGTGTTCGACGATGGCGTCGAACGCGCCCTTGCGAATCTGGCGCCCGTCGAGGTCCACGCCCGACATCCGCGTCACGGCGGTGAAGGGAATGAACGTCGCTGCGTAGGCCGAAAGTTCCCGGCCGCGCAAGTTGTACTTCTCCTTCGCCAGCACCACGATCGAGCGCCCCTCCGGCGTTTCATCCGAGAGCGACGCAAGCTGCGCCGCGTCGGCGAGTTCCGCTTCCGTCACTCCGGGGGCGGGAATGAATTCCGTTGCCCGGCGATTGCCGAGCGTGATCGTGCCGGTCTTATCGAGCAGGAGCGTATCCACGTCGCCCGCCGCTTCCACGGCGCGACCGGACATTGCCAGTACGTTGTGCTGCACGACGCGATCCATGCCAGCGATGCCGATGGCCGAAAGCAGGCCGCCGATGGTCGTGGGAATCAGGCAGACGAGCAGTGAGATCAGAACGAAAATGGATTGCGGCGAGCCGGAGTAAATCGCCATGGGCTGAAGAGTGACCACGGCGAGAAGAAAGATGATCGTCAGGCCGGCGAGCAAAATATTGAGCGCGATCTCGTTGGGCGTCTTCTGGCGCTCGGCGCCCTCGACGAGCTTGATCATTCGGTCGAGGAAGGTTTCGCCGGGATTCGACGTGATCTTCACCATGATTACGTCGGAGAGGACGCGCGTGCCACCGGTGACGGCCGAACGGTCGCCGCCGGATTCGCGAATCACGGGCGCGGATTCGCCGGTGATGGCGGATTCGTCCACGGAAGCGACGCCTTCGACGACTTCACCGTCGCCGGGAATGAATTCGCCCGCTACGACTTTGACGCGGTCACCCGCGCGGAGCTTCGAGCCGGAAATTTCCTCGATCGAGCCGTCCGCCTTCAGGCGCCTTGCCACAGTCTCCGAGCGGGCCTTGCGCAGCGTGTCGGCTTGCGCTTTGCCGCGGCCTTCGGCCATGGCCTCGGCGAAGTTCGCGAAGAGCACTGTGAACCACAACCAAAGAGTGATCTGAAGCTCAAATCCGAAATGGTGCAGGTGGTCGCGCACCAGATCGAAGGTCGTAATCACGGAACCTATTTCGACCACCAGCATCACGGGGTTCTTTGCGAGCGTCCGCGGATTGAGTTTGATGAAGGAATCCCGCACGGCGCCACCGACGATGCCTCCGGTCCAAAGCGACTTCCTTTTGCGCTCCCGGGAAACGACATCGCGGGTGGGATCCGGAATGTTCGCCGGGGATGCGGGATGACGATCTTGACTCGGTTGTATGGTCATGGCTGCCTCAGAAAACCTTTCCGGCGTGCATCAGCAGGTGCTCGAGAATCGGGCCCAGGCTGAGCGCCGGGAAAAATGTAAGTGCGCTGACGATCAAGATGACGGAAATCAGCAGGAACGTGAAAAGCGGCGTGGTGACGGGAAACGTTCCGGATGATTCGGGAACGATTTTCTTTCGTGCCAGGTTTCCGGCCAGCGCGAGCACGGGAATCACCATGAAGAACCGTCCGAAGAGCATGTCGAAAGCGCCGCTGACGTTGTACCAGGGCGTATTCCCGTTGAGCCCGGCGAACGCCGAACCGTTGTTGCCGGCCATTGACGTGTAGGCATAGAGGATCTGCGACAGGCCGTGCGGACCCGGATTCGAGATGGACCCCGTGCCGAACGGGGAAACAATCGAAACCGCGGTGAGACCGAGGACGATCAGACAGAAAATTAACACCGTTAGCATCGCCATCTTCACGTCATAGGCCTCGATCTTTTTTCCCAGATATTCGGGCGTCCGGCCCACCATCAGACCGGCGATGAAGACCGCGAGGACGATGAAAACGACGATGCCGTAGAGACCCGCGCCCACGCCGCCGAAGATGACTTCACCGATCATGATGTTGACCATCGGAATCATCCCGCCAAGCGGAGTGAACGAGTCGTGCATGCCATTGACGGCGCCGCAGCTCGCGTCCGTCGTCGCGGTGGCGAAGAGCGCGGTGTTCGCAATCCCGAAGCGAACTTCCTTGCCCTCCATATTGCCGCCCGGCTGCATGGCGCTCGCATGCTGGTCAATGCCATGGAGCAATGGATTGCCGTGAGCTTCCATCGCATAGATGATCGTGACGCCCGCCAGACACAGAAGCGCCATGGCGGCCCAGACGGCCCATCCGTGACGCTGCGAACCCGTCATCCGGCCGAGCGTGTACGTGAGGCCCGATCCAAGCGAGAGGATCATCACAATCTGCATGAAATTGGTCAGGGGATTGGGATTCTCGAAGGGATGCGCGCTATTGGCGTTGACGAAGCCGCCGCCATTCGTGCCCAAAATCTTGATCGCTTCCTGAGAAGCGACAGGACCCTGGGCGATGACCTGGTCGGTGACGGTTTGGGTGGTCGTTTTGCCGTTCGAGTCCGTCGTCGAGATCGTTTGCGGATTGACGAGCTTCGCCGTGTCGTAGGGTCTCAGATTCTGAGTCGTGCCCTGCGACACAAATATCAGGGCGATCACCAGACACGCCGGCGCCAGGACCCACAACATGGCCCGCGTGACATCCACCCAAAAGTTGCCGATCGTCTTGGATTCTTTCCGCGCGATGCCGCGGATGATCGCAATGGCAAGAGCCAAACCGACCCCGGCGGAAACGAAATTGTGATAGGCGAGGCCGGCCATCTGCGTGAAATAGCTCATGGTGTTTTCGCCGCCGTAGTTCTGCCAGTTCGTGTTGGTGGTGAACGAGGCAGCGGTGTTGAACGCGAGATGGGCCTCGACGTTGGCGAAATGCTGCGGATTCCAGGGCATCCATTTCAAGCCCTGCACGCGCTCGATCAAATACAGCACGAGCATGGATACGGCGCTGAAAAGAAGCATCGAGACCGCGTATTCCTTCCAGTCCATCTCGTACTTCTCATCAATCCCGGTGGTGCGATAGAGCAGGCGCTCGATGGGGCGAAGAACCGGGTCAAGAAAAGTCTTCTCGCCCGCGAAGACGCGCGCCATGAAGACGCCGAGCGGCTTGGTGACCGCCAGGAGCACAACGAAAAACAACGCGATTTGCAGCCAACCGTTCGCGGTCATGTTCAGAACCTCTCCGGCCAAAGCAACGCGGCCAGCAGATATACGCCCGTGAGAATGCAGATTCCGAGCAGCACAATATTACCGAGCATCGATGTCGCTCCTTACTTGAGGCGGTCGCATCCCCACACATACGCAATCGCCAAAACGAAGAAACCAACCGTGCAAAGCACAAAAATGACGTCGAGCATCTCGATCACCCTTTCGCCGCTCGCCTGACCGCTGGGTGTCCGGCTTCGGACCGCAGCATGGCGACACGGTTTTGGAGGCAGGTTACGAACATTTTTCGCTGCGCGCGCCTGTCACCCGCGACAGCGAAGTTCAGAACTGCTGATTCGTTTGTTGGGCTGGGCCGATCCGCAGGCGTGTTCCAGGCGCGGAACGCATTTTCCTCATCGGCGGGACTGATCGCGGTGACGGCGGTCACAGCCCCGCTCTGCGTCCTCGAACCAGCATGTTGGAACCGCCT
Source organism: Candidatus Acidiferrales bacterium (assembly GCA_031296075.1). Taxonomy (GTDB): domain Bacteria; phylum Acidobacteriota; class Terriglobia; order Acidiferrales; family UBA7541; genus Palsa-295. Next base: position 9,506 of record JARLGK010000055.1, on the reverse strand, counting down.
TGCCTCGCGCCAGAACTGAGACAGTGCATATAGCATGAACCCGAGTCCCGGGCCCATCACGATCGTCAGGAAGATAAACATTGCCGTCCTCCTTTGCTGGTTCCACCGAGCCGCCAGCAGGCGCGCCCGTGGCCGGAACCGAGTGCAGGCTACTCCCGAGGCATCAGGAAGGAATAAGAGAGCTGTAAGGATTTTGTAAGCGGGCGGAAGGGGGTGGAAGGGCCACAAACGGGGCTGGTTAGCCGCAGCTGCGGCTCCGCTGCTGGCGCGATCGGCGCGTCCGGCAAGGCTGATTGCGGTACGATAATCTTGTTGCTCGCGGAAGGTGAGGCATGGCCGGCCAGCATCGGGTGGTAATCCTTGGCGGCGGCTTCGGCGGACTGGGCGCCGCGATGAAGCTGAAACGCGCCCCGGTCGAGGTGACGCTCGTTGACCGTTGCAACTATCACCTGTTTCAGCCACTGCTCTATCAGGTGGCGACCGGCACGTTATCTCCGGCGAACATCGCTTCGCCGCTTCGCAACATCCTGAAGCGGCACAAGAATACGCGCGTGCTGCTTGCCGAGGCCACGGGGATCGATGCCGCAAATCGCCGTGTGATTTTGAGCGATGGCTCGATCGAATACGACACGCTGGTCGTCTCCACAGGCTCGAGCCACCAATATTTCGGCCACGACGAATGGGAGGAATTCGCGCCCGGGCTGAAAACAGTGGAAGACGCCACGGACATGCGCCGCCGGATTCTGCTGGCATTTGAAACCGCCGAGCGCGAGACGGATCCCGAGAAGCTGCGCGCGTCGATGACGTTCGTAATTGTCGGCGGCGGTCCCACGGGCGCGGAACTCGCCGGAGCGCTCGGTGAGATTGCCAACGACACACTGCGACGCGATTTCCGCAACATTGACCCCTCCAAAGCACGCATCATTCTGGTGGAAGGCGCCGACCGAGTGCTTCCGGTCTACCCGCCACAGCTTTCTGCGGCGGCCCGCAAGATGATCGAGCGCCTGGGTGTGACCGTGCGCACGGGCGCTATGGTTACGGATATCCGAAAGGAATCGGTCACCCTCCGCGAAGGCGACAAGACCGAAACGATTCCCACGCGCACGATTTTGTGGGCCGCGGGAGTGCTGGGCTCACCGCTCGGCCGCATCGTGGCCCAGGAAACCGGCGCGACATTCGACAAAGCAGGGCGCGTAAACGTGGAGCCAGACTTCACGCTGCCCAGTCACCCGGAAATTTTCGTGATCGGCGATCTCGCGAGGTTTACACATCAAACGGGGCAGCCCCTGCCCGGAGTGGCGCAGCCGGCCATTCAGGAGGGCCGCTGCGTCGCAGGCGCAATCGCGCGCCGTCTGCGCGGCGAAAAGTCGCTGCCGTTTCATTATTTCGACAAGGGAAATCTGGCGACGATTGGCCGGGGCGCCGCGGTTGCCGATCTGAATTGGCTGCGCCTTTCAGGGTTTCCCGCGTGGCTCCTCTGGATTTTCATCCACTTGCTCTACATCGTTGAGTTTCAAAATCGGCTGCTGGTGTTCGTGCAATGGGCGTGGTTTTATTTCACCTACGATCGTTCGGCGCGCCTGATCACGGGGAAAAACCCGCTGCCGCTCGACCTTTGAGACTATAGCGAGAAATCAAGCGGAGACATCCGATCGCGCCTGAATCTTTCCAGCGCGAATCGCCTTGACCAGTGCCGCGTGGTTGCAATCGGTCTGATCCGCGTAGGCCACGGCAAATTTCTCGATCGCCCGATCGAACGCAGCATTTTTGCCAAGGTAACCGGCGATTCGCGCCGGGTCTCCGGTTCGGGCGTGCGCGCGGGCCAGGGTCCAACCGCAGATGTCGACGTACTCGAGCCAGTCCTGCCGGGACATTTCGGAAACGTCGATCTTCATGCGCATGTCGCGAAGCTGGCGGAAATAATAGTCGCGGCCCTCGTCGTCGCGCGCCCAGCCGAGAAAGATATCGCTCGCGGATTGGAGCATGCGCTGACCGGTGACGACGCGTTCGCCGTGATTCCCATAGCGGCTCCTGCCGGCATAAGGAGCGAGCGCGGACTCGCTCGCCTCCTTGAACTGAAGAAACAGCGGATCCTTCGCGCCCGCCATCAATAGAGCCACGGCGCAGCGGGTGCCCACGCTGCCGACGCCCACCACTTTTCGGGCTATATCCACGACGTGGTAGCGATCGAGAATCACGCGCCGCTCTTCGGGCAGCGACCGGCGATAGCGTTCAAACATGTCGCGCACGTGCTTGCCGATCTGCGCGATTCCGGGAGGATGATAGACCAGCGGCGGAAGATCCAGAATCCGCAGCCGGCCATTTTTCATCGCGGTGATTTTCGGGAACACGAGCGCGGCCGTCTGCATCGCGGCGTTCTTCTCGACTTGCTCCCATCGCCTTCGAGCGGCGCTTGTTTTCGCTTCGTCGATGAAAATCTCCGCGTCCAGATGCGAGTACCAGACGTCCAGCGCGCGCATCCCGGCATATTCCCGCATGTGCTCGCGGTAGGAGCGCACGGCCGCGCGCGCCGCTGCCGCGGAATGCCGCTCGCTGAGGCCGGTTTCGCGGCCGGCCAGTACGATGCTCGCCGCAAGGCGCTTCACGTCCCATTCCCACGGTGCGGGAAGCGTTTCATCGAAATCGTTGATGTCGAAGACCAGCCGGCGTTCCGGGCTCCCGAAGCCGCCGAAATTCGCGACGTGGCAATCCCCGCAGGCCTGGACTCGAAGCCGCGTGGAGGGCGTGGCGGCGAGATCTGCGGCCATCAGAGCCGCGGACCCGCGGAAAAAAGCGAAGGGCGATTGGCGCATGCGGCCATAGCGGATCGGCAGGAGTTCCGCGAGCCGCCCGCGGTCGGCATGCGTCAGCAGCTGAATGGGGTCGGGGCGGCCGGGAGGCGGCTGCCACTTCGCGTGGGAGGCTCGCGGAACACGTTCGCGCAGGGCTTTTCCCTCGGCCAGGCGCTCCTTGGCGCTCAGGCCGAACTCGTCCGCTCCGACGCGGCGCAATTTCTGGTGGTATTTTGTCATGGAATCACACGAGCCGGAAATTCGGCCGGGACAGATTGTCCGCTTAGCTGAATACGGGCGTCAAGCGCGGTGCTTGACTGAGATCGAGGATGCGGAATTTGCGTTGCGTGCTGCCGGAGATTTTTCCGCCGGTCGACTAGGGAGCATATTAGAATCGGGGTATCCCAGCCACTAGATATGAAAACCTACGAAAAGGCGATATGGACGGCCTTGCTCGCGCTGCTGGCACTCGCGCTGGGCGCAGCTGTCCTCACGCGCAGCTGGTCGGACTATCGCGTGCGCCTGCGCGCAATCCGGCTGGCATCGAAGAGCGCTTCCAATATCGTGGACACGCACGCGCTCGATACGGCGCAGCAGCTCGCGCCGCTGGCTATCACGCACAGCGAGCAGGATTACGCCGCGCAAGCCCTGCGGCTGGCCGACCATTCGGTGGATCTGGCGTTTTCGGCGGCGATGCACGACGCGGCGGAAAATCCCGCTCCACTCACTCCGGAGACGCGCGAACTCGCCGCGCGCGCCAAGGCAGCCGCGGCGGCCTCCGCCGCGGACCAGAACCGGATCAATCAATTCACCGCGACCATGGCGCACGCGCAGGGGAGCGCCAAGGACGACCTGCAGGATTTGATCGGCATCGCGCAAGCCCAGCTCGCGCTCGACCAGGACGACATGGAAGACGCGCAACAAGATCTCGTCCGTGCCGGCGGCGACAAACAGGCCACCATCCAGCAGCTGCTCGACCAGCGCAAAGCCACGAGCGCGCAGAATACCGGCGCTCAAACGGGCCCTCCCGCAGGATCGGAGCCTTCAATCGAACTCACGCAATCAAAGAGCATCGCCGCGGAATCTCGCGCGTGGATGTCGCTGCGCGCGAAAGAGAAGCTCCTGAATCAGGCGCAGACGGACGCGCTGGCGCGCGCGGCAAAGCTTCCCGCCGAGCACGCAACGCTCGAGAAAGAGATGGAAGCAGGAAAACCGCCGGCGGCGATTGCGCCGGGTGCAACGGCAAATCCTCCACCGGCGGATGGATCGCAACCCGCGTCCGAGGCAGATACGCCGCTCGCGCGGCTGCGCCGGCAAACGGAAGATAAGAAGAACCTCGCCGATTTCGACGAGCGCATCGTGACCGAGCAGCAGCTGGCTGCCGTCTACTCCAACTGGGCGGGGCTCGTCAACGCTCGCGCCAAGGGATTTCTCCACGAGATTATTGTGTCCGTGTTCTGGGTTCTGCTGATCGTCACGATAATCCTGGCCGCGAACGATCTGGTGCAGCGGCTTTTTGCGCGAGTGTCGCTCGAGCGCCGCGAGATGCACACGATGCGCGCTCTGATCCTGTTCGCGCTGCAGGCGCTGGGTCTGCTGTCCATCCTGCTGGTGATTTTCGGGATACCCACGAATCTGGCGACCGTTCTTGCGCTCGCCGGCGCGGGCCTGACCGTGGCCATGAAGGATTTCATCGTCGGATTCTTCGGCTGGTTCGTGCTGATGGGCAAGGACGGCATCCGCGCGGGCGATTGGGTCGAGATCAATGGCGTCGGAGGAGAGGTCGTGAAAGTCGGGCTGCTGCACACCGTGATACTGGAAACGGGTAATTGGACCGATGCGGGCCATCCGACGGGCCGCAAGGTTTCGTTCGTGAACAGCTTCGCGATCGAAGGCCACTACTTCAATTTTTCGACGTCGGGACAGTGGCTCTGGGATGAAATCGAAGTGCAGGTGCCCGAAGGCGCCGATCCCTACGCAACGGGCGAGGCGCTGCAGAAGATCGCCGCGGACGAAACGTCGGCGAACGTCAGTATCGCCGACACAGAATGGAATCGCGCCGCGCCAACGTACGGGAAACGCTCCTTCTCCGCGGCGCCATCGCTCAGCATCCGGCCAACCGGCGCCGGAGTGAGTATCGTGCTGCGCTACATTACGCGCGCCAACGAGCGATACGAGGTTCGCGCGCGCCTCTACCGCGAAGTCGTGGACCTGCTGCGCAAGAAGCAGTCTCCCGAACCCGATTCATCGGTGGCCAGTCGCAAACCCGCCCGCCGACCCGCCTGACCCCGGTTGGGGATTCTCAGAAGATCGCGAAAATGTGAAAGCTGATGATGCCGAGCGTCACACCGATGGCGGAACCCGCGAGCACGTCGCTCAGAAAGTGCATTCCGAGGATGATGCGGGAGGCCGCAATCAGGAAGGCCACGGCCAGCAGGCACGAGAGCAGGTAGGGATAGAAGAGTCCCAGCGTAACCGCCACGGCAAAAGCCGTGATGGAGTGTCCCGAGGGAAACGAATACTTGTCCGGAGGCAGAATTGAAGCCCAGCAGTGCGGCTCAATTTCGCACGGTCTTTTGCGCCGGCTGGTGTGCTTGAGGGCGCGGAACAAAAAGATCCCCGCCGCGGCGCTGGAAGCGCCCGCCCCGATGGCGGCGAAGCGATGCTCTCCACCGTAAAGCACCAGAATCAGGCCGAGTGCGTACCAGAGCCATCCGTCGCCTCCCCGCGTGGCCACAATCATGAGAATGCGGAACCACCGCGGGGCGCGCCAGCGGTGTACGCGGCGCATCAAGCGGTGATCGTTCGATTGAATCTGGTTCCAGACTGCCCTGGCTACGGTCATACGCACTCCTCCACCGCGCGCTGCGGCACGGTGATCCAGCGGGAACGCTTGCGACGGGATTCGGGCTGGTGCAGTGCCAGCGCGGCCCAGTGACGGCTGAACGAACGCTCGTCGCGGTAATTGAGATAGGTAATGAGTGGGACGAGCGGAGCCAGCGGCGCAATCAAAGTGGTCCAGGATTTCTCCCGCATCATTTCAACGCCGATCATGAACACATCCCGCGTCAATTTCGCGAAGCAGCCGGACTCGCCCCCCACGACGCCTTTTCCGGCTTTCAATCCCGCGAAGAACTCTTCCTTGTCGCGCGCGCCGGAAACTTCCGTGTAAGCCGTACCCACGGACGCGAGCGCGTGCGCGTCGCTTCCGCCGATGGCGATCTTGTTCCACTGCGCGGCCAGACTCGCGGCGTAGCCATTGGTGGCCTCGAGCATGTGGCTGTTGCGCGTCTCGACGGCCGGGAAATATTCCTGGAACCAGGCGAAATCCTCGCTCTCACGGCGGCCGGTCACGCTCGAAAACACGTGATTGATGCTGAAGAAGATCCTGCGCTCCGTGAGATACATCAGCAGCGCAACCAGATCGTTGCGCCGCTGCAGGAGCTGCGCGTGCTGGCGCTCATGGAAGTCGTAGACTCCAATGTGGACTTCCGTACCGCTGGGCATCCGGCACGTCAGCTCCTCGCTCAGGAAGAAATTCGGCTCCCGCCGGAGCTTTTCGGCGCCTTCGATCGAGTCGTGGTCGGTGAGTGTGAAGAGATCCATGCCCCGGCGCTTCAGAAGGGCATGTACCTCTAGGGGATCGCTATAACTTTCCCGGCAGAACGCGCTCACAAACGGCGTGGTAGCGGCGCCGGAGAAGTAAGAGTGGACGTGCATATCGCATTTCACGATTTCCACAATAAATTCACAGGGTTACATGGTGATGACATCGCCGCTAAGATTCTGAAAACATAGGTATTTAACTGATTCGACACAGGATCGGACCTTTTAACACGGCTGTAGCATTTGATGGCCCTCCCAATGCCAGAATGTGTCACTTGGAGCCACGCTAAGTGCAAAGGATTGAGTTTGGGTTCTTCGACGCCGGAGGCGGCCACCGGGCGGCGGCCACCGCCCTCCAGATAGCCATCGAGGGCCAGCGGCGCCCGTGGGAAATCCGCCTGACGAATCTGCAAGAACTGATGGACCCCCTCGATATCGTCAAAAAGTATGCCGGTATCCGCATTCAGGACGTTTACAACACGATGTTGCGCCGGGGTTGGACGCTCGGAAGCCCTCAACTACTGAAGGTCTTGCAGTTCGTGATTCGGCTATACCACCGGCCCACGGTCCGCTTGCTCGAGGCGCACTGGAAGGAAACCGAACCGGACATGCTGATTTCCTTCGTGCCGCATTTTAATCGCGCGATGGGCGAAAGTTTTCATCGCGCATACCCAGGACGCCCATTCGTAACCGTACTGACGGACCTTGCCGACTACCCGCCGCATTTCTGGATCGAACGCCAACCCAGCGCGACGGGCTGGCGCCAATATTTCATCTGCGGATCGGATCGCGCGGTCGAACAGGCGCGCTCGATGGGGCACACGGACGACCACATTTTTCGCGCGTCGGGAATGATCCTGCACCCGCGATTTTATGACGCGCCGGTCGAAAGTCGTGTCGCCGGGCGGGAGCGCCTGGGGCTAAGGCCCGATCTCCCCACGGCTCTGGTTCTTTTCGGCGGCCACGGTTCCAACGTGATGCTGGAAATCGCCGAGCGGCTGGACAAGTCGCCGCTCGATCTTCAATTGATTTACGTTTGCGGAAAAAATGAAAAGCTTGCGAACGCGCTGCGTGCGAGGAAATCGCGCGTGCCCTGTTTTGTAGAGGGATTTACGACCCGCGTGAACGAGTACATGCAGCTGGCGGATTTCTTCATCGGCAAGCCCGGTCCCGGCAGCGTGAGCGAAGCCCTGGCCATGCAGCTTCCCGTAATCGTGGAGTGCAACGCCTGGACGCTGCCGCAGGAGCGCTACAACGCGCAATGGATCGTTGAAAAGGAAGTAGGGCTGGTGCTGCGCAACTTTGACAAGATTGATGCGGCCGTGGCGCAGTTGATCGAACCCAGCGCGCGCGCTCGCTACCGCGCGAACGCCGCATCGCTCCAGAATCGCGCCGTCTTCGAGATTCCCGAAATCCTCGAGAAGATATTCGAGCGATCGCGCGGCGTCACCCCAGCGAATGGCGGCGCCGTGCTGGCGGCAAAACTCGCTTGATTTGACTGCTTCTTGGCACTGCGCAAAATAGGCCGAAATTCGGTAGTGGGTCAGTTTCCGATTGGCGCGTTAATCAGAAGTTGAACAGTCCTGATATTGAGTCCTGTGTATACTGGCCTTATTCTGACGTCGTTGGACGGGAGCAATTTGCTTGAAACCAATTAGACGATCGGTGCTGGCAGGAATGCTACTTTTGGGCGTCAGCCTTTCGATAGTAGGCCGCTCTAATGGAGGCGAACACGCGGTTGGCTGGCAAAAGCTGAGTGCTGGCGCTTTCTCGCTCTTTGCCCCGGCGGGGTGGGAGTTCCATAAACTGCAGGGTGTAGATTCGTATGTTGGGGAGTTTTCTGGTGACGGCATCGTGCTCAAATTCGACTTCGGTCGGTATTCCAGCGACCTGCGTGACGCCGTCGAGCCGAAATACGTGGTAACTCAGGAGAAAGTCGGTGGCCACAAATCAAAGATCGTTTATCCGCGTACACCAGGCCACGGCATGACTGCCATCTATTTTTCAAAGGCTGTGGGCTCAGATAGGCTGTGTTTGTGGGGGCAGGACCTCACCGAGTCGCAACGAGAATTAGTTCTGAAAATATTCAGGACAATCCAATTCCCTTAGGCTTAGATCGACGACGAGTCTCTCAACTCCCGGTTAGTCGGATAACCGGAAATTGACCCACTGCCGATATTTCCTGCGACCAAACGCCCGCCGCGACGTCTAATGACGGTGTAAGCACTTCCCCTCGCGGTCCTGCAGAACACTTAAAGACGCAGCGGTAATGCAGGGCTTGGCGCGCCCGAACTCGACGAGGCGGCTTCCCTGTGGCAACATGAAGAACCGTCGGGTTGAGCGAAATGAAGGGAGTTTCGATCCATGGCTAAGGCGACTTTTGCGGCTGGATGTTTCTGGGGCGTCGAGGACGCGTTCCGGCAGGTCAAGGGCGTAACCTCGACGGCGGTCGGCTATACCGGCGGCCAGACCAAAGATCCCAGGTACAAGGAAGTTTGCTCGGACCGGACGGGCCACGCCGAGGCGGTCGAGGTCGAATTCGATCCCGCCAAGGTTTCCTATAAGGAGCTGCTCGCCGTCTTCTTTCAGAGCCACGACCCGACCCAATTCAACCGCCAGGGTCCGGACTACGGCTCGCAGTATCGCTCGGCGATTTTCTTTCACGACGCCGGGCAGGAAGCCGAGGCGCGCGAGGCCCAGGCGGCGCTCGACAAGTCGGGAATCTTCAAGCGCCCGATCGTGACGCAGATTGTGCCGGCGCCGGAATTCTTCCGCGCCGAGGAGTACCACCAAAAGTACTTCGAGAAGCAGGGCATCCGGGCGTGCCATTTGCCTTAGGCGGCATCGGGAAAGGCGGCGCGTTCCGAAGAGGAGCTCGACTCCAACCGAAATGGGCTGTTTCACTTACGGCAATTCATAGGGAAGCCTGGGCACATCGTATCCCCCTGTGGGTTGAGGTGGTAGTCCAGGATGACGGGAGGAAGCAAGCAGAGTTGGAGGGGAGAGTGGGGATGGAGTCGCTGGATGATCTGCCAGGGAGTTTGAAATTCCTTGTGGGAGTTGGGCCGGGCGAGATTGAAGTAGAGCTGGTAGGTGTGGACCTTGGCC
>JARLGK010000054.1 GCA_031296075.1 Candidatus Acidiferrales bacterium | reverse complement strand
GGCGGCGCGGCCAGCCTGAAAACGCCTGCGGGAACCGAATTCCTCGACTCGCCGGATTTCCCCGCCGCCTATGAGCCCTACAAACCCGGCGTTCGTGGCATGCGCGAGTTTTACTATTGGCTCAAGAAGGAGCCCGACCTCGACTGGGTGTTCGTCGCTCCATCGGTGATGATCGCGCCGGGCGAGCGCACCGGAAAATACCGCTTCGGCAAGGACGACGTGCTCTACGGCAGCGATGGCGCGAGCAGGATTTCGGCGGACGACTACGCCATCGCCTTGGTGGACGAGCTCGAACGCCCGCAACATCATCGCGAGCGCATCACCATCGGATACTGACGCGAACCGGAGAAGAAGGCTGAGGTGGAGCAGGCGATCCGCCGCGCGGCGGCGCGATCAGGTCAATCAAAATGCGGCCTGCTCCAGGGGCGATGGCAGGCGTCGTTTCTGCTTCAAATGCATCACCCAATGGAGGACCATCAGAATGAAGACTCGGATGCACGCTTTTGTCGCCGTCGCGCTCGCCTCTGCACTCGCATTCGCTTCCTCGCTTTCGGCCCAAAAGCCCAAGCCGGTCCGCACCGATGCGGGCCCCGTTCAAGGAACCGCCGAAAACGGAATCACGATCTACCAAGGGATTCCCTTCGCCGCGCCTCCGCTCGGAGACTTGCGCTGGCGCGCGCCGAAACCTGCCTCTCCGTGGAAAGACGTTCTACATGCCGACAAATTCGCGCCGGCCTGCATGCAAGTCCCGATCGTAATGCCCGCGCTCGGACTTGATCCAGTCACTGTCAACGAGGACTGTCTCTACCTCAACGTTTGGACTCCCGCGAAAACGCCGAAGGACAAGCTCGCCGTGATGGTCTGGATTTACGGCGGCGGATTCACGATTGGCGGCACTTCCCTCGGCCAGTACGACGGCAAGAACCTCGCCAAGAAGAACGTGGTGCTCGTCAGCATTGCGTATCGCCTCGGAGCGTTCGGATTTCTCGCGCATCCCGAGTTGAGCGCCGAGCAGGGAGGCCACTCCGGCAATTACGGCCTAATGGACCAAATCGCCGGGCTTCAGTGGGTGAAGAAGAACATCGCGGCATTTGGTGGTGATCCGCACCGCGTCACGATCTTCGGCGAGTCCGCCGGAGGAATCGCCGTCAGCATGCTGGCCGCTTCTCCGCTTGCCAAAGGATTGTTCACGGGCGCAATTTCGGAAAGCGGCGGATCGTTCGCTCCACCGCGCCTCTCGAACGAAGGCGGCGAGAACGTTCCGCCGCTCGCGGTGGCCGAGCGCAATGGAACCGCCTTTCTCTCTAAGGTGAGAGCATCTTCCATCGCTGATGCCCGCAAGAAATCCTCGGACGACATATTGAAAGGATCGGCTCCGGGCTTGGGTGGTTCATGGCCCAACTTCGACGGCTACGTGCTTCCCGACGATCAATACAAACTCTATGAGGCCGGCAAGTACAATGACACGCCCATTCTCATCGGCAGCAACGCGGACGAGGGCGCGCTTTTCGTTCCAACGACCACCTCCGCGGTCTACGCAGCCGGCGTTCGAGCCGGTTACGGCGACTACGCCGACAAGATCCTGGCTGCGTATCCCGTCGGATCGGACGCCGAGTCGCTGCGCTCGGCCCGCGATCTCGCCCGGGATTCCACTTTCGGATGGGGCACGTGGTCCTGGGCCCGGCTGCAATCGCGCACGGGCAAGGGCAAAGTCTTCGTCTACTACTTCAGTCACCGCCCAAATTATCCTGACACTCCGCAGTTCAAGAATTGGGGCGCGGCCCACGGCTCGGAGATCGCCTTCGTTTTCGGAAATTTCACGGCGGCCATGTCCGCGACCGCGAACGACAAAACGGTGGAGAACTCGGTCTCTTCCTACTGGGTGAACTTCGCGAAGACGGGCGACCCGAATGGCTCGGGCATGGCCTCGTGGCCCGCCTTCACCGGCGGTAACCCACAGTACATGAACCTCGACGTTTCATCGAAATCCATCCCCGTTCCCAATCTGGATAAGCTCCAGGTCCTGGATGGCTACTACGCCTGGCGTCGCGCCCAGCAAACTGGTAAGTAACGACCATCATTCTGAGCGGAGCGACCGGACTTGAATTTCCGTCCCGGCGCAGCCGAGACGTCCGGTCGCGCAGTCGAAGAATCTCTCTTCCTGCGTCCCGAAAGGATGCTTCCGCACGCCCTACCGAAAGTTAATCGTCCCCTTGTCCAGTTCCGCAAGCAAATCCGCGCTCAACGTCACATCGAGCGCTGCCAGCGTCGCATCCAGCTGTTCCGGCTTGCTCGCGCCGATGATCGGGCTGGTGATGGCGGGATTCGTGAGCACCCACGCTACCGCGAGTTTCGTCAGCGGAATTCCCGCTCGCGTCGCGATGCCCTGCAAGTCGCCGACGGCCTTGAAAATTTTCTCCTGCCAGTAGCGGTCCCGATAAAGCTCTCCGATGCGGCCGCTGTACGCGAAGCGGGTTCCCTCGCTCGCAGGCTTCGAGAAATCGTGCTTGCCGGAAAGCATTCCTCCTCCGATCGGGTTGTAGGGAATCACGCCCACGCCCTCCTCCGCGCACAGAGGCAGCAGCTCGCGCTCGATCTCGCGATAAAGCAAATTGTAGCGCGGCTGTACCGAAACGAAGCGAGCCCATCCGCGCGCATCACTGCGCCCAAGAGCACGAGCCACCTGATACGCGAGGTGATTCGAGCAGCCGATGTAGCGCACCTTGCCGGCGTGGACCAGATCGTCGAGCGCGCCGAGCGTCTCGTCCGCCGTCACTTGCGGATCGTAGCCGTGCAGTTGGTATAGATCGATGTAGTCCGTGCCTAGGCGCCGCAGCGAGGCGTCCACCGCGTCGAAAATATGGCGGCGATTGTTGCCCGCATGGAACGGCAGCGGCCCGGTCGCGCCGAAGCACTTTGTCGCGATGACCCAGTCGTGCCGCTTGCCGCGCATCCAGCGCCCGATGATCTCCTCGGTGCGCCCCGCCCGCTCCAGCCCGCCGCCGAGCGGGTACACGTCCGAGCTGTCGAGAAAAGTGATCCCGCCAGCAGACGCGCGGTCCAGTATCGCGAACGACGTAGCTTCGTCGCATTGGTAACCGAACGTCATCGTGCCCAGGCAAAGCCGCGAAACTTTCAGACCGGTCGATCCAAGTCGTACGTGTTGCAAGCCGTCCCCCTCTTGCGCAAATTGATCTTCGCGCGACGTCCAAAAGATACTGTTGGCGCTCCTCGCCAATGTCAAGCAGCGGCTCCCCTCGGTAGCGGCGAGTATTGGAGTTTCCTTGACTGCTCGGCGTTTCTCTGCGTTCTCTGCGGTAAAATCTCAAGCCTTCTCTGTGGTCTCTGTGCCTTCTCAGTGTCCTCTGTGGTAAGTCTAAGCTCTGCTCTTCTTGCTTTGTTTCTATCTGCGCTCTCTGCGTCTCTGCGGTGAGTCTTGCCGACTCCCACTCCGAGTTGCAGCCACCGGTCTCCGCGTTTAAGATGGTGACCGCATCTCAACGGAGGCTCCCCCACAATGGCCGATGAAGGGCAGAACGTTCGCATGGTGAAGTGCGTGAAACTCGGAAGAGAGCTGCCCGGGCTCGACCGCATTCCCTGGAAGGGCGAAATCGGCAAGCGCGTCTACGAACATGTCTCCAAGGACGCGTGGAAAATGTGGGTGGACCATTCCAAAATGCTGCTCAACGAATTTCGCCTCAATCCCATGGACCCCAATTCGCAAAAGATCATGGAAGAGCAAATGGAGCAATTCTTCTTCGGCGACGGCTCGAAGCCTCCCGAAGGCTTCGTCATCCCAAAACAATAGTCTCTGCCGTCCACCGCGTCATAATCTTCCGGCGTGCCGGCTCCGTGTTAGAATTTCGGTCGTCAGGATCGTTGACCACGTCCTTGAGGGGGGACGCACCCATGCACATGCGAAATTTGCTTTTGATTCCCGCACTTCTCGGCTTCTGCGCCGCAGCCGCTTTGGCCGATACCGCGCCCAAGGCCGCACATGCAAACATCATGAACGCACAAGGAATGCAAATCGGCACTGCCAAGCTCAAAGCGGTCAAGGACGGCGTCCAGATTTCCGTGAAAGTAGCCGGTTTGTCCGCTGGCGATCACGGCATCCACATCCACACCGTCGGCAAATGCGAAGGTCCCGCTTTCACCACCGCTGGCGGCCATTTCAATCCGACCAGCGCTCACCACGGCATGAACAACACCATGGACCCTCATCCGCACGCCGGTGATTTGCCCAATCTCAAAGTCGCAGCGAACGGCAAGGGCAGCGCCACGGTCGTCGCCAAAGGTGTCACGCTCGGGGACGGCGCGAATTCGCTCTTCCACGACGGTGGCACCTCTCTTGTGATCCACGCGAAGGCCGACGACTTGATGAGCGATCCGTCCGGAAACTCCGGCGATCGCGTCGCCTGCGGCGTCATCTCGAAGTAGCACAGTTCTCTGGCCTAGGGTTTATGTAGCTCAGGTCGTTCCGACGGTTTGTGTCGGAATGACCTGAGGCTTTTCGGCCAGGCTTCCGATTTTCGCTTTTTCTTGTTACCTACTTTTCTCCCAAATTCGCGCCGCCGTACACACGCCCGAAACATCTACGCTATAATTCCTATTCCGATGCCCGGGTTCCTCTCCAACCTTCTGCAATCGATCCAGGGACGCCGCCGGGACATGCCTTTTCTTTGCCATCGCCTGCTCTCCGAGCGCGGCGAGGCGTCGCAGACCGCTATCGCGCAGGAAATCATCACCGCCTATAACTCCATGAAGCCGGATCAGCGCCCGGCGTTCTTCGAAATCCTGTCGCGCGAATTCTCACCCGACGAAGCCGCCGTCCGGCTTGCTGCGGCCGAATACGAGCGCGCGCCAAGCCCCAGCAGCCTGGAAGCTCTTTCCGACGCCGTCGAAGCGCCGCGCCAGGAATTGTTTCGCCGGATCAATACGGCCCCCGGCGGAACCGAGACTCTGGTCACTCTGCGGGAGCATCTGCTCTCCGTGCAGTCCAATGGCACGAATTTCGACGCGCTAGACTCCGACCTCAAGCACCTTTTCAGATCCTGGTTCAATCGCGGCTTCCTGCGTCTCGAGCGCATCAGTTGGCAAACCTCCGCCCTGGTCCTCGAAAAGCTCATCCGCTACGAATCCGTGCATGAAATCAATGGCTGGCCGGACCTGCGCCGCCGCCTGGAAGCCGATCGCCGCTGCTTCGCGTTTTTTCACCCCGCGCTCGCGAGCGAGCCGATCATTTTCGTCGAAGTGGCGCTGTCGAAGGGATTGACCGGCGATCTCGCGCCTTTGCTCGACGTGGACGCTCCGGTTCTCGCGCCCGAAAAAGCCGATACCGCCATCTTTTATTCCATCAACAATTGCCTGCAGGGTCTGCGCAATGTTCCCTTCGGGAATTTCCTGATCAAGCAGGTTGTGGCCGAGCTTGCCGCCGAGTTCCCCAACATTCGCGTCTACAGCACGCTCTCGCCGCTCCCGCTCTTCTCCCAGGCTCTGCGCGACAACCAGAACGAGCTCGGCTTCACGCCCGCCCGTCTGTCCCGATTGCTCGCCGAATATTCTTGCGATCTCACGTCAGCCGCCGGGCGCAACGATCCTGTCGAAGCTCTCTTCAAGTTGCTCGAGAATCCTCTGGCTCATCGCGACGTCCTTGCGGAGCCACTCGAGCGCCTCGCCCTCGCCTATCTCACTCGGGTGAAACGCGGCGCGAAGCTCTACGACCCGGTCGCCACATTTCATCTTTCCAATGGCGCGCGCCTTGAATGCATCAATGTCTTTGGAAATTTGCGGCCCTATGGAATGGAGGCGTCATTCGGCGTGACTGCCAATTATCGTTACCTGCCCGACGAACTCGAGGAAAATCACGAGCGCTTTGTGCGCGGCGGACAGATTCGCGTCCCCAGCAGCCTGTTCCGCGAGCACAAAACCGTCGCCGCCGCATGGGACACCGCGCCGGGAAAATCCGCGCGCGAAAAGCGCTAGAAACCATCTCATCAATCGTTCACGTCGGGGCCCGGCTTTAGCCGTGCCACGCCTTCATGAAACCCGAAGGGGTTTTACCCCCTGAGGACGGCGGGAACATTTCTGAGACAGGTTCTGGCGAGGCTGTCACTCCACCAGGTACCATTTTTCTACTCCTCTGCACCCAACAGGATTGAAACGCCGAAACGGCGGTCTGAAGTTCTCTCGAACGCAGCCGAAGGATCCGCACCGCAAATTCAAATCGGTCAATCGAAATCCAGAGGCGGGTACCAAACGAGGGGCTTTGTAAGTTGTGGCCTCAGCCGCAACAACCGAGGTGCCTTGTAGGTCGTGGCTTTACCCACGACAACACAAGACGGAGCGAAGCGCCTACCG
>JARLGK010000053.1 GCA_031296075.1 Candidatus Acidiferrales bacterium | reverse complement strand
CGGCGCTTTTTCATCAGGCCGTGCTGGCGCCAGATGCGTTCCATGGCGGAGTGGCCGACGGACAGATCGAACTCGCGTTTCAGGCGGCGAGCTCCGAAGGAGGGAAGAATTTTGCGGAGGTCGATGAGTTGGGCTTCGACGGTGGGAGGAGTTTTGTGAGGCTGGTGAAGGCGGGCACGGAAATGCTCGAACAAGCCGGAAGGGCCGTGCTGCTGGAAACGGCGGAGCCATTTGCGGACGGTGGGAACGGTGGTGGCGAAGAGCCGCGCCGTTGCCTTGATGCCGCGCTGCTTGGCGCTTTCGACAAGCCGAAGGCGATGGTCGTAAGGGTGTTTCATATCACGCACCAGATCGAAATAACGAGCGGGGGTAATCATGGCGCCCGGATTTTACGCGCGCCGCGCCGCCCGGCTCCACCCCTTTCCGCCGGGCGGCGAGTTCTTCCCACCGCTTGGGACTAATGCATTTCAACTTCGCCAGGGGGATACGATGTGAGTAGGCTCTCCCATTTGTTGATTGAACTTGACAACGATTATGGCCCCGTAGTAGTTAGTGGCCCAGTACGAAACGCCCTGGGGGGCGTAGCGACAATCCGTACAAGATATTCAGGGGGTGGGGGAATGATCAGCAATTTCAATCAGGCGTTGAAGTGTATCTCGATTTGCGCATTGGCCGTGCTGTTGTTGATCTTCGCAGGCGCAAGCCGCATTCAGGCGCAAAGCGCCTCTACAGGCGCGATGACCGGAACGGTCAGTGATCCTTCCGGCGGCAGCATCGCCGGTGCGACCGTTACGGCGACCAGCCTCGGCACAGGGCAGTCGCGCACGACTACCACTGACGCTGGCGGCTCGTACAAGATTTCACAATTGCCGCCCGGAAATTATAGCGTGAAGATCTCCGCACCCGGCTTTAAGACTATCGATGTCCCCTCGGTGACAGTGGACGTCACGGAGACACTTTCGCTAAATCGCAGCCTCGAGATCGGCGCAACCACACAGAGTGTGACGGTCGAAGCTGCGGCCGTAACCGTGCAGACGGAGAACGCCACAGTGGGCGGTTTAGTCTCGGGGGACACCGTCACTGAGCTGCCTCTGAGCACGCGCAACTATACGCAGGTGATTGACCTTTCGCCCGGCGTCACTGCCAACGTCGCGACCGCTACGGCAGTCGGAAACGGCACGATGGACATTAACGTTAACGGTTCCGGCTCCGATCAGAACACCTACATGATGGACGGCGTCGTCACCACGAACTACGGCAGCGGCGGCGCGGCACAGTCCGGCAGCTATGCCGGAATTCCCATTCCCAATCCGGACTCGATTCAGGAGTTCAAGGTTCAGACTTCGCAATACGACGCCGCATACGGCCAGAATCCCGGCGCGAACGTCAACGTGGTTACGAAGAGCGGCACGAACCAGTATCACGGCGCGATCTGGGAGTTCAATCGCAACAACTTCTTCAACGCCAACGATTTCTTTTTCAAACGCTCGGAAGAAGGCGAAGGGCTGGCAAACAAGCCGCCCGAAGTGAAGCAGAATCAGTATGGCGGTACCTTTGGCGGACCAATTAAGAAAGATAAGATTTTCTTCTTTGGTTCGTATCAGGGTACGCGCCAGCTCAATGGAATCGGCAGCAACGGCTTCGCCAGCTCCTTGACTGAGGTCGGTTTGCTACCGTTAAACGAGCCGAACGTCCCCTTCGCGAGCGCGCGGGCGGACGGCAACGCGGGCCTCATCAACCAGGACTTCACACCGGGCGGCATCCCCTGCGCCTACAATACGTATCGGGAATACCTGGGATGCGCGTTTGCGGGCGAGACTGACTTCGCCAGCGGTTTAGGCGAGTCAGGCAACTTTGTAAATCCGAACGGATCCAACATCAGTAACACCGCCATCAATCTCCTGCGGCAGACGGAGAAAATTCCGCAGGTTAAGGGCGGCTTCAACAACGGCTATTACCTTCCCAGCTTGCGCTACACGACGGAGGACGGTTTACCCGTACCCTTCTGCATCGCGAACAACGTCTCGTGCGCTACACCGACAACGATTTCCCAAGCTACGATCGCCAACGAAGATCAGTTCATGATTAACTCGGATTACGTCCTCTCGAGCAAGAACACGCTATCGGAAAAATACTTCTTCTCGAAAGATCCGCAGACCCAGAGTTTCAGCTGCATTGTGACCGGTTGCGACCCGGGCTCCCCGGAGGATGCACACTACGGATCGCAATCAGCAGTTGTGAAGCTCACGTCGGTGGTCACGAGCAACTTCGTGAACGAGGCATTCGTCTCGGCCCAGCGGTTGTTCCTCAATGTCACGGACGGCAATACGATCCAGTCCTGCGCTGGCGACGGCATTACGCCGCTCAACATCACTCCTGCGATCAATGACGGCACCCCTTGCCCGCTTTCAGCGGCCGCTGCGGGCAATCGCGAGGACTCCTTGATCCCGGTCATCGGCAGCTTGGGGATTCCCGCAGGGTCGCAATGGGGTGCGTGGAGTGAAGGAGGCAATTTCTTCTCCGCGACCCATAGTCTCCAGCAGAGCTATCTGACCGGCGACCAGATTTCCTGGAATCATGGGAAGCACTCGTTTCGAGCGGGCGTCAACACACAGCGCATCCAGTGGAACTGGGCGCAGCCGAACCGAGAAAGGGGTTGGGTCGTGGCGGGAGATATGGCCGACATCCTGTTGAGCAACAGCGGCCTCCCCTCCGATGAGTCCAACGGTCTCGCTGGCGCGGCCGTTCCCGCCAACTACTTCATCAACCTTTCGTATCGCCTGATACCCAATGGCTCTCCCAATCCTCACCACTGGCGCATCAGCGAATACTCGACGTTTGCGGAGGACGACATCAAGTTGACACGCCATCTGACGGTGAACTTGGGCGTCCGCTGGGAATACGACGGCTGGCCCAGCGATGCCCATGGCGTGTTTACGAACTTCTCGGCCGCGGACGCCGGCATCGTGGATACGGGCACGGCCCTCTTGGACGACCCGGTTGGCACTCTAGCGGGCTATCTCGTTCAGAAGAATTACAACAGGACCATCTACGGAAACCTCACTGGTGAGTTCGGGTCGTCGGGCATTTTGGTCAACAACAACAAGACCTTGTTGAACGGCTCTCCACTAGACAACTTCTCTCCACGCATCGGTCTGGCGTGGCAGGCTAAGGATAAGCTGGTTATCCGCGCCGGGTACGGCATGTTCTTCGACCGCGTGTACGGAAATCTTGTGGGGGACAACATCCTGGGCAATATGCCACCCTACGCCACTGGTATCGGGGCGAATCCGGGCCAGACCCTGCAGAGTCCCTTTTGCCCTGCATGCCCGCAGTTCCTTGGATTCATTCCGCGGACCCTGGCTACGGGTGCACCGATTAAGAATGCCGCTGCTGGGAATGGGCTCTCCAACATAACGGACATATTTGGAGGCAACGCTTCAGGCCTTCTCAACTCCGGCGACGACCCGGCGATGCGTACTCCAAAGATCCAGCAATACAATGTGGACGTTCAGTACGAGCTTGCGCACGGCTGGATCGTGGATGTCGGATACGTCGGATCGCATGGAATCCACCTCTACGATTGGAACCGCGATCCCAACCTGGCGTATCTCGTTGACTGCGGCCCGGCCTCCGCTACCTGCAATCCGCCGACCGACCAGGTCAACATAAATCTGGAGCGGCCCATCAGCTCATTCCCGATAAACGATAACGGGAACAACCGAGTCGTTGAGAACACTGCCAGCAACTTCCTTGGCCGCGTCCAGTACCTGGGCGTGAACCCGGGTAATTTGCAGCAAGTTGAGACGGACGGAAATCACCTTTACAACAGCTTGCAACTGCAACTCAAGCACCAGTTCTCCCACGGCCTGACCCTTCAGGCTTCCTACACCTGGAGCAAGCTCATTACCGACATCAACGCTAGCGCGGCTGGTGCTGGCATCGCCACGCCCGGCAACGTGCTTTCCGGTAGCGCATCCTCCAACGACCCCTTGAACCGCGCGCAGCAGTACGGGCTTGCGGCGTTCAATCGGCCGCAACGCTTTGTGGTGAGCTACAGCTACCAGATTCCCTACAAGAGCGAGGGGTGGAAAGAGAAGGCTTTGGGCGGGTGGGGCGTTTCCGGCGTGACCACGATTCAAGACGGCCTACCTTTCAGCATTACGAACGGAGCCAATGGCAACGAGGCGACCCTTTTGTACGGCGCGTCTCTCCCGGCCACCGGCCCAGTGGACCGAGCCGAACTTTCCACACCAGTCGGTTGCAACGCTGTCACCGGCAATTGCAAGTCGGGCGTGAGCCTCCATGCTCCGGGTAACATGCTGACTCTCGTGGAAAAAAATCAATCGATCATCAATGCGGGCGCGTTCACCACAGCGCCCTTGTTTGGCGGGACTCCGAGTTCGATTGCCGGCCCGTACACCGGTGCCTGCACGGGAGCCAACCCTCAGTTCGTCGGGTGCGGCACCGGCTTCGGCGATTCTGGTGTCGGAATAATGAGTTGCTGCACGCAGCTCAATTTTGATGCGGCGATCATTAAGAACACGACCGTAGGAGGGTTGCGAGAGGGCGCCACGCTTCAGTTCCGCGCGGAATTCTTCAACCTGTTCAATCACGCACAGTTCAATGAACCCGGCAACGCTTTCGGCGGGGCCAACTTTGGAGTAATCACGTCGAGCGCGGTCCCGGGGCGCATCATGCAATTTGGACTGAAGTACAGCTTCTAACAAACGCTCTAAACGAAGGCCTGCCCGGCGCCGGAAACGCGGCATCGGGCAGGCCTTTTTGTTTCTGGTGGCATGATTTCTCTCGTTCGCCTGCCCTCTGACTCAAAGGGGCTTCCATCGTGGCTACACGCCGCTCGCCAGCCGTCGCCGCTTTTGCTAAGATGGGCGCACGTATGGCCCAGGAAACGCCAGACCTGCGCAGGATGAGCCGCTCGCTGGAAGAAACCGATCCGGAGATCGCCGCTGTCCTCCACAACGAAGTCCGGCGGCAGGCGACCGGCCTCGAGCTGATCCCCTCCGAGAATTTCGTTTCCGAAGCGGTGATGGAAACGATGGGCTCCGTCCTGACGAACAAATATGCCGAAGGCTATCCGGGCAAGCGCTATTACGGCGGCTGCGAATTCGTGGATCAGGCCGAGCAGCTCGCCATTGACCGCGCCAAGGCGCTTTTCGGCGCCGAGCACGCCAACGTGCAGCCGCACTCCGGCACGCAGGCCAACATCGCCGTCTATTTGACCGTGCTCCAGCCCGGCGACACCGTGTTGGGCATGAATCTCGCGCACGGCGGCCATCTGACGCACGGCCATCCGCTCAATTTTTCCGGCAAGACGTACAACTTCGTGCCCTACGGCGTCGCCAAGGAAACCGAAACGATCGATCACGACGAGCTCGACCGCCTGGCGCGCGAGCACAGGCCCAAAATGATTGTCGTGGGAGCGAGCGCTTATTCGCGCATTTTCGATTTTCCGCGCATGGCCCAGATCGCGCAATCGGTGGGCGCGCTGCTGTTCGTGGACATGGCGCACATCGCAGGACTCATCGCCGCCGGCGTGCATCCGAGTCCCGTGCCGCATGCCGATTTCGTCGCGACGACCACACACAAGACGCTGCGCGGCCCTCGCGGCGGCCTGATTCTCTGCCGCGAAAAGTACGCCAAGGATCTTGACCGCTCCACGTTCCCAGGCATTCAGGGCGGCCCGCTGATGCACACCATCGCGGCCAAGGCGGTCTGCTTGAAAGAAGCCGCCGAGCCGGGATTCGCGGAATACCAGCGCCAGGTGGTCGCCAACGCCAAGGCGCTCGCGGCGGCGGTCGCCAAGCGCGGCTTCCGCATCGTCAGCGGCGGCACGGACACTCACCTGTTCCTGGTGGACGTCAACTGCCGCGGGTTGACAGGCAGCGTGGCGCAGCCGGCGCTGGACCGCTCCGGCATCACCGTAAACAAGAATTCCATTCCGTTCGACCCGCTTCCACCCCTGAAGGCAGGCGGCATTCGCATGGGCACTCCGGCAGTCACCACGCGCGGCATGCGCGAGCCAGAGATGGAGAAGATCGCGGGCTGGATCGCCGAGGTGCTGGACCATCTCGGCGACACCGCAACCGAACAGCGCGTGCGCGGAGAAGTCGCCGCGTTCGCCGCGCAATTCCCTCTCTACGCGCGCCGCCTGGAGGCTGCGGAAGCAGCGCTGGCTGGCGTTCGCGCGGCCCGCTAGTCGAGGCGCGCGAGGTTCCCGCTCGAGATTGCAGGTCCCGCTGAATTGAAAACACAGGCACTTCGGGACCGCGGAAGATAACCATTAAGCCTCACTCACCCTTTTCACAACCGAACCGATAGAGAATATTGAGATGGGCCAGCAGTCGACAATCGAGATGCGTCCCGGTGGGCCCATCACCGAACTCGAAAGCATCGAAGCCCGCGAAATTCAGCAATCGTTGTTGCCGGCCGGCACGCTCCAGGGACCTTCCTTCGAAATCGCCTACCGGTTTTCACCGTTCGCCGGCGTGGGCGGAGATTTTGCCGACTTCTTTGAGTTGCCGGACGGGCAGGCTGGCCTTTACGTGGGAGACGTCGTCGGCAAGGGTCTGCCGGCGGCGCTGTACGCTGCGCTGGTCATGGGCATGCTTCGCGGCCTGCACAAGACCGGAGCGGACACGGCCACCTCGCTGGGCACTTTGAACAAGCGCATGCTCGTGCGCCCCGTGGCTGGGCGCTATGCCGCGACGCTTTTCGCGCTGTTTGACCCCTCGTCGCGCAAATTGACGTTCTCCAATGCCGGCCTGCCCTACCCAGTGATCGTTTCCGCGTCCGGTTGCCGGAAGATCGGCGAAGGAGGGCTGCCGTCCGGCATTTTCCCTGGCGCGACCTACGAGAGCCATACCTTCGAGCTGGAGCCCGGCGACGCCGTGCTCTTTGCCACCGACGGCCTGCACGAGCTGCGCGACCGCCACGAGCAGGATTTCAGCTGGGCGAAGCTGCAACAGATCTGGCAGCACTGCCGGGGCATGTCCGCCGACGATTCGCTCGGGGTTCTCTTCGAGGAGGCGACGGAATTTTGCAAAGGCGGCAGCGAGCTGCAGGACGACATTACCGCGGTCGTCTTGAAAGTTCACGGCTAGACGATCTGGATTTCGAGTTCGGTCGCACCGCCGTCGCGGATCGAAAACGCGCGCACGGGCCGCGGGGCGTCCGGCTGCGGCGACACGATGAAGTAAACTGCCTCCGAGTAATACGCCAGCTCGATGTCCCGCGCGGACGGCTCGTTCTCGCCATTCGGATGCGAGTGGTAGATACCCAGAAATTCGAGTCCCTGAGCGCGGAATTCCCGGAGAAGCCGGAAGATTTCCTTAGGCGCGATCTCGTAATTTCTCGCGGGATCTTCCGCCACGTTTTCCGCTGGGAACACTTGCGTGATCACGCCATCGCGCCCGGCGAGTAAGCCGCAGCATTCTGCCCGAGAATCATCTCGGGCGCACGTCACCGCGTTCGTCAGGGCATCGGACCGAATTCGAGCTATCTCCAACATCGACTCAGTCTACCGCGCGTCGAAAAGTTTAGATTAGGGAAACGCAAGGAGGGGAGAGTTGGAGACAACCGGCATTCGACAGTAGAATACCGATCAGGAACTCCCTAGTTCTTTTCACAGGACGTAACTGCCTCAATGCGCCGCAGCGCCACAATCATCGTTCTGCTCGTTCTGATGGCATCTGCGTTTATCAGTTATCTTTTGGTGCGGCACTGGACCAGACATCACCACCGCTCTTCCGTGATCCAGTTGGAAAACGAACTCAGAGCGAGTGTGCGCCCAGGCATGAGCCGCACACAAATAGAAGCGTACCTAGATCAAAGGGGGATTCCACATAGCTACGCCGAAAACGCCGACGCGCCGCCGGAGTCTAGATGGACTGAACTAGCCATGATTCGAGACTCGGGGTGGACTGGCCTCGTAAGACGAAATATTCAGCTCGTTTTTCAATTCGACCAGACAGGTAGCCTTACAAACTACTCGGAAAAAGAAATGTTCACCGGACCATAAGGGCCCAGCAAGCAATACCAGCGATCTGCGATCCGTAAACTTGGCTACGCCTTCTGCGCCTGCCTCCGCAGGAACGTCGGCACGTCGAGATCGTCCGCCGGCATTTCCTGCACGACGTCGCTGACGTTGCGCGCAACCTGCTGCACCACGTTGGTCTGCTGCGGAGCAACGGTGCCTTCGCGTCCGGCCTTCCACGTCTTTGGGAGATACGACGGCCGAGTGTGCGCCTTCTTGCCGGCGACTTCGCGGAAGCCGGCGGCAATCACGGTGATCTTTACCGATTCCTTCATCGCATCGTCCTGCACCGCGCCGAAAATGATGTTCGCGTTCTCGTGCGCGGCTTTCTGGATGATGGAGGAGGCTTCGTGAATCTCGTGCAGCGATAGGCTCGACGATCCGGTGACGTTGATCAGAATCCCCTGCGCGCCGTTGATGCAATTGTCCTCGAGCAGCGGGCTATTGATGGCGCGGTTCGCGGCATCAATGGCGCGATTCGATCCCGAAGCGACGGCCGTGCCCATCACCGCGTAGCCCTGGCCGGACAAGATCGTCTTCACGTCGGCGAAGTCGCGATTGATGATTCCGGGAATCGTGATGATGTCGGAGATCCCCTGCACGGCCTGCCGCAGGATGTCGTCGGCGATGCGGAACGCTTCAAAGAAGCTCGTCCCCTGCTCGACGCACTCCATCAGCCGCTCGTTGGGGATCACGATCACCGTGT
Organism: Candidatus Acidiferrales bacterium; assembly: GCA_031296075.1. Classification (GTDB taxonomy): domain Bacteria; phylum Acidobacteriota; class Terriglobia; order Acidiferrales; family UBA7541; genus Palsa-295. The sequence goes on along the minus strand of JARLGK010000053.1, from coordinate 15,780 downwards.
CCACGCAGCCGACAAGCTCCTGAAGCGCCTGCTCGGCCTGCTGCATGCGCCGCTTGCCTTCGAACGCAAACGGCTTGGTAACGACTGCAACCGTGAGCGCGCCGAGCTCACTTGCGAGATTCGCCACCACTGGCGCCGCGCCGCTGCCAGTGCCGCCGCCCAGGCCAGAGGTGACGAACACCATGTCCGAGCCGTCGAGCGCCTCGAGGATTTTCTCCGTGTCCTCGAGCGCCGCCTTACGGCCGACCTCGGGATTCGCGCCCGCGCCCAGTCCTTTCGTCAACTTCGCGCCCAGCTGCAGCTTCACCGGCGCCTGCGAAAGTTTCAACGCCTGCAGGTCGGTATTGGCGGCGATGAATTCGACGCCCTCGACTTTGGCGCGAATCATGCGGTTGACGGCATTCGATCCGCCGCCTCCCACGCCGATCACTTTTATCCGCGCGCCGTCCTGTGCCTCTTCACTGAATGAAACCCGAATGGTCGATTCTTTTGGTGCCATGCTCCCTCCCCCAGTCTTGAACTGTATTGCGAATCCCTCTTACGCCCCTGCAAACATGCTCTTCAGCTTGCCCATGAAACCCGCGGGACGAGCCCCGGCGAAACGCCGCGTGCGCGCTCCGTAGAGAACCAGTCCCACAGCGGTTGAGTACTCGGGCCGGGAAACCTCTTCGCTCATCTCCGCCAGACCTCGCGGCACGGCGGTGCGCACCGGCAGGTTGAACACGCGCTCGGCCAGCTCCAGCAGTCCGCGAAGCTGGGACCCGCCGCCGGTGAGAATAATTCCGGCGGGAATCTGCGATTCAATGCCGCCGCGGCGCAGTTCGTCGCGGATGAGCATCAGCAATTCCTGGGCGCGCGGTCCGACGATATCGGCCAGCATCCGCGCGAACACGGTGCGCGGAGGACGGTCGCCCACGCTCGCAATCTCGATGGGGAATTCCTCGGTGAGGAGCTCGCGGAACGCCTGGGCGTGTTCGCGCTTGATTTTTTCCGCTTCCGGAATCGGCGTCCGCAATCCCACCGCGAGATCGTTGGTGAAATGGTCTCCGCCGACGGGCACCGCCGCCGTATGACGCACCACTCCTCCCGCGTACGCGATCAGCTCGGTGGTGCCGCCCCCGATATCGAGCAGGCACGCGCCCAGCTCGCGCTCGTCCTGCGTAAGGCAAGCTTCCGCCGCGGCGAATGGTTCGAGCACCGTGTCGTCGACGCGCACTCCCGCGCGGTTTACCGCCGTCACAATGTTCTGCGTGGCCGTGCCAGACGCCGTGACGATGTGCACGTTGGCTTCGAGCCTATGGCCGACCATCCCGATCGCGTCGCGAATGTTGTCCTGCGCGTCGAGAGAAAATTCCTGCGGCAGCACGTGCAACACCTCGCGGTCCTCCGGCAGCGTGACTCCGCGCGCCGCTTCAATTGCGCGGCGGACGTCGTCTCGCTGGATGTCGCGCGCCTTCGCGCCCACGGTGATGCCGCCGCGGCTATTGACTCCGCGCACGTGGCTGCCCGCCACTCCGATCATCGCCGACTCCACGGGCACGCCCACAATCGTCTCGGCCTCCTCCACCGCGCGACGAATCGAGCTGACCGCGAGATCGAGATTAACGATTTGTCCCTTCCGCCAACCCTTGGATTCGGCGGCGCCGAACGCGGCAAATTTCACGCCGCCCTCGTCGTCCATTTCGCCAATCAGCGCACAGGTTTTCGTGCTGCCGATGTCGAGCGCCACAATGTGCCGTTCTTTCTTCGTCAAATCCGCTCCTTGTGGTTCGGCCGCCCCATCATTTCGAACCCATCATCTTGTTGATTTCTTCGCCAGCCGCGCCGCAGTTTGCTTCGGCGGGCGGTGCTGCGCAACTGCCGCCGCGTCCTGATTCACCACAGCCTCGCGGCTGAACCGCAAATCGACCGACTCGACCGATCCGGCCTTCGCGCGCCACTGCGCAATATCCTCGACCAGCGTCTGATACTTGCCCGCAAAATCGCTGTCGCCGAAATTCACCAGCACGGGCGCGTCAACCTGGTTCCCGCTCGCGTCAGTGCCGCCGAGACCCGTCAGCGTGGCGCGCAGGTCACGATCGTCCGCCAGATCCACTTCGCTGACCTGGTCGAGCGCGCCCGCGTGCGCCGTTTCGATCTGTTGCGCGAAGCCGGAGTAAAGCTGCATGCGCTTCTCGCGATCTTCGAGCGCCATATCCGCCCCGATTCCCGTCACCACCGGAAAATGGAAATTGCCTTCGAGCGGGCGTTCCAGGATCACGCCGTGCACATCAACCAGTGCCATGTCGCTCGACTCACGAACGAACGCGACCGGCGTCCGCTCCGCGATTTCGACTTCAATCCGATTCGGCAGCGCCCGCCGCACGGTGGCCTGTTCGATCCATGGCAGCGCTTCGAGCTGCCTGCGCCGCTCGTCCAGCGGAATGCGCAGCACGCTCTTGCCCCGGTCCGCCGCAAAAATCTCGAGCACGCTCTCGGGCGCAACGTAGTGCGTTCCGGTGAGGACGACCTGCTCGGGATGAACCAGCGCCATTTCCGGAGAAGCCAGCAGGAAGTGCCCCAGTTCATAGGCCGCCCACGAGACGGCCGCGCCTCCGACGATCCAAACCGCCACGCGCAGATACGTGCTCCACGCCTTCCGGCCGAACTTCCGCCGCTTGATCTCCAGCGGCTTCTGCCGCCGGAGATACTTCGGCTCTTCGTCCGCCAGAATTTCCTGCGGATAGGTTTCCGCGTCCATGACCTTCAGTTTCGCCAGACGATTACCTCGTTCTCGAGTTCCACGTCGTACGCGCCCCGCACGCGCTCGCGGACGTCGTCAATCAGCTTCAGCATGTCCGAGCAACTGGCATGCCCGGCGTTCACGAAAAAGTTCGCGTGCCGGTCGCTGACCATCGCGTCGCCCACGCGGTAACCCTTCAGACCGAGCTCGTCAATCATCCGGCCCGCCGAGCCGCCGGGAGGGTTCTTGAAAATGCAGCCGGCGCTCTTCTGATTCAGCGGCTGGCTCGCCCGGCGCTTCTCGTTGCACACCTTGATGCCGGCGATAATCTCTTTGAACGGCTTGGACGGCAGTTCGAGCTTCACCCGCAGCATCAGGTCATCCGGCGCGAACGACGTGTGCCGGTAATCAAAACGTATGTCGCTGCCACGCAGCGTTTCGATCTCGCCCGTCGCCGCGCGGTAGAGCTCCACTTCGCGGACGTGCGGACCAATCTGCGTTCCATAGGCGCCCGCATTCATCCTCAGCGCGCCGCCGACGCTTCCCGGTACTCCGATCAGGCCTTCCATGCCGCCCAGATCGTGCTTCGCGCAAAACGTCACCATGCCTCCAAGATCGGCCGAGGCATCCACGTACGCCGCGTTGCCTTCCGCGCGCATTCCCGGATGCGCCGTGGGCAGATGCAGCACCACCCAAGGCAGCTCGCCGTCAACGATCAGCACGTTGGTGCCGCCGCCCAGAAGGCGATGCGGAATATGCTCGTCCGCGAGCAGCCGCATCACTTCCGGAATCGACTCGTAGCGGCGCAGCAGAATCTCGTCGGTCGTCCCGCCGATTCCGAGCGATGTCTCTTCCGCGAGCGAAACGCCCTGGCGCAATTCCACGCCGAGCTCTTTCAACCGCGCCGCCGCCTTGTCGCTAATCCGCATGTCGCGTTGTCGAAACCCTCGAATCGAGTAGCAGCGCCAGTTGTTCGGTCACGCGGCCCACGCTGCCGGCGCCGATGGTCATCACCGCGTCGCCCGGGCGCGCCTCGCGCAGCATGTATTCGATTCCGCCCTGCAAAGTGCTCGAGTAAACCACGTTCTTGTGTCCCGCCGAGCTGATGGCCTCGGAAAGGCGTTCGCCGGTGATACCTTCAATCGGAGACTCGCCCGCCGCGTAGATATCGGTGATCACCACGACGTCCGCCTGATTGAACGAGCTCTTGAAATCTTCCCAGAGATGCTGCGTGCGCGAGTAGCGGTGCGGCTGGAAAAGCACGAGCAGGCGCTTGTATCCGCAGCCGCGCGCAGCTTCGAGCGTCGCGCGGATTTCCGCGGGGTGATGCCCGTAGTCGTCGATCAGCGTCACGCCGGAGAATTTGCCCTTGATCTCGAATCTCCGCGCGACCCCGGAGAACTCGGCGAGGCCATCGCGAATCAGATCCGGCGGCACGTTGAGCACCAACCCGACGGCTGCTGCGGCGGCGGCATTGCGCACGTTGTGAATCCCCGGCGGCGACGGCAGATGAAACACGCCCAGGTCCTCGCCGCGATACTTCAGCGCGAAATCGCTCGCGAGGCCGTTGAGTTTCACGTCTGAGATCACCAGATCGGCCTGGCTCGACGTGCCGTACGTGACGACCGGCCGGTTCACGCGCGGTAAAATGGTCTGCACGTTGGGATCGTCCACGCAGAGCACCACCGAGCCGTCAAACGGCACGCGGTTGATGAATTGAAGAAACGTTTCCTGAATCTCTTCGAGCGAGCTGTACTGGCCCATGTGCTCGCGGTCAATCGTAGTTACCACCGCGATCACCGGCGCGAGCAGCAGGAACGACCGGTCGCTCTCGTCCGCTTCCACGACCATGTAATCGCCCTGTCCCACCCGCGCATTCGCTCCGGCGTGATTCACGCGCCCGCCAACAACAAACGTGGGATCGAGACCCGCAGCCGCAAGCACCGAAGCGACCATCGAAGTCGTGGTCGTCTTTCCATGCGCTCCGGCGACCGCGATCCCGTATTTCAGGCGCATCAATTCGGCGAGCATCTCCGCGCGCGGAATCACCGGAATTTTCAGGCGGTGCGCTTCGGCGATTTCGACGTTGTCCGGCGGCACAGCGGACGACACCACCACCACGTGCGCGCCATGTACATTTTCAGCCTGATGGCCCTCGTGAATCGTGGCGCCCAGATTGCGCAAGCGCCCGGTTATCGGCATCGCCTTTAGATCGGAACCCGAAACGGCGTAGCCGCTCGACAGCAGTACCTCGGCGATGCCGCTCATGCCGCTGCCCCCGATTCCCACCAGATGAATGCGTTGAAAGTTGCGCAGTGTGACGCTCATCGCCGGACCACTCCTTCAATCACGTCAACGATATCCTCGACGGCGCGCGGGCGGGCGAGCGAACGAGCGCGTTCTTCCATCTCTTGAATTCTCCGGGGCTGGTCCAGGAGGGAAAAAATCTCGGTAGTCAACCGCTCAGGCGTCAGCTCGTCTTGAGGGAGAAGACGGGCAGCACCCGCGCTTTGCATGACCTGCGCGTTGCGGGTCTGATGTGCGTCTGTCGAAGCCCCAAAGGGGATAAAGATGGCGGCGCGTCCGGAGGCGGATACCTCCGCGACAGTGATGGCGCCCGACCTGCAAACTATCAGGTCGGCCTGAGCAAACCTCTCCGCCATATTTTCGATGAAGGGGACGACCTCCGCTTGAAATTGGCGCCGCGCATAGGCTACGCGAACCGCATTATAGTCGCGTTCACCGGTCTGATGCACGATGAAAAGCTCATTTTTTCTGGCCGCCAGCCGGTCGAGCGAGTCCACCACCGTGCGGTTGATCGGCAGAGCGCCTCGGCTGCCGCCCGTAATGAGTAATCGGAAGGGCGCGCCATGCTCTTTAGGCTGGATCGCGAAGAATTCCTTGCGCACCGGGCAGCCGGTCACCACCGCCTTGTGGCCGAATCGCACCGCCGTTTCCTCGCTTGCGACCGCGATGCGCGTGGCCAGCCCGGCGAGTACCCGGTTCGTGAATCCCGGCTCGACATTCGGCTCGAAAACCACGCTGGGAATTCTGTGCATTGCCGCGAGAAGCATCACCGGCCCGGAGGCGTAGCCTCCCACGCCGAGCGCCGCGCCAAACCGATGCCAGCGAAGTATCTTTTCCGAGTCCCACAACCCCGCGGGCAGCATGGCCACATTGCGGAAAAACTTCGCGCCGCCGATGCCTTTCAGCCCAGCGACGCGAATCGTCTCCAGCGGCATTCCCGCCTGCGGCACCAGCCGCGATTCCATCCCGCGCTCCGTTCCCACAAACACGACGCTTCGCTCTCCTCGCCGCAACCATTCCCGCGCGACCGCCAGCGCCGGAAACACATGCCCGCCGGTGCCGCCGCCCGCGATCAGTAAACTGTTTGCATCCCCGCTCACGTCTCATCCGCGTGCTGACTGATGTTCAACAGCACGCCGGTGGCCAGCAGCATGCCGAGCAGGCTCGATCCGCCGTAGCTGATGAACGGCAGCGGAATTCCCTTCGTCGGCAGCAGTCCCAGCGTCACGCTCAGATTGATCAGCGCCTGGCCCATCACCATCGCCGTGATTCCGATTCCCAGAAACTTGCCGAATGCGTCCGGCGCCTTCATCGCGGCCACAAAGCCGCGCCAGCCGTATACCGCGAACAAAGCCAGCACGACCGCGGCTCCGATGAAACCCGCTTCCTCGCAAATCACCGAAAAGATGAAATCCGTGTGCGCCTCTGGCAGGAAAAACAGCTTTTGCCGGCTCTCCATCAAACCCACGCCGGTGAATCCGCCCGACCCTATGGCGATCAGCGACTGCGCCAGTTGAAATCCGTGTCCCTGCGGGTCGGCTCCGGGCGACAGGAACGCTTTCAGGCGCTCGAGCCGGTAGGGCGTGGCGGCAATGGCCAGATAGATCAGCGGCAGAGCGGCAATCGCCGCACCAACGATGTACTTGTAGGAAAGTCCGGCGATGAAGAGCATCACCGCGGCAATGAAGAAAATCATGCAGGCCGTGCCCATGTCCGGTTCTTTGTAAACCAGCGCCACCATCAGCAGGACCGTCCCAATGGCCGGCAGCAGCGTCTGGGTCACATTGTTGATCCCGGCGCCGCGCGGCTCGCGGCGGCTCTCGAGAAACCACGCGAGATAGAAGATCACCACCAGCTTCGCGATCTCCGAGGGCTGCAGGCTCAGCGGGCCCAGGCGAATCCAGCGATGCGTCGCGTGCGACCGGTCGAGAAAAAACACCGCGAGCAGCAGAACCAGCGTCACGGAAAGCGCGGTGAAGATCACGCGCGGCTGTCGCAGCTTGCGGTAATCCGTATTCATCAGCCAGAACATCCCGGCGATCCCGAGCGCCACCCAGACGAGCTGCCGCAGCAGAAAGAAGTAGGCGTTCCCGTGCCATTCCCGCGCGGTCATCGCCGAGGCGCTGAACACCATTACGGCGCCGATCAGGCAGAGCGCCAGCGTGACGCCGAATAACTGCCGATCGTGCTGCAGGCTGCGAGGCATCGTTTATCCTTTTTGGGCCGAAGCGGGCGCGGCCGATCGTTTCTCAATCTGCGCCACGAGCTGCTTGAACGCGCGGCCGCGATGCTCGTAGTTCTCGAACTGATCAAAGCTCGAGCACGCTGGTGCGAGCAGCACCACATCGCCCGGCCGCGCGCGGTCCGAGGCGAGCTGTACGGCGCGTTCAAGCGTGCCGGCAGGCACGCACGGCACGGCATCGCCCAGATCCGCGGCGATCTTTTCCGCGGCTTCGCCGATCAGCAACGCCACCCGTCCACGCGCGCGAAGGGCCTCCTGCAGCGGCGTGTATGGGCTGCCCTTGTCCTTGCCGCCGAGAATGACGACCAGCGGTCCGGGAAACGCTTCGATGGCCTTGAGCGCGGCGTCCACGTTAGTGGCTTTCGAATCGTTGTAGAACCCGACGCCGCCGATCTCGCCTACGAATTCCAGGCGGTGCTCAACTCCGCGAAAACTCTTCACGCCGCTCGAAATCGCCGCAGGCGGTGCGCCCGCCAGAAACGCCGTAGCGCATGCCGCCAGAACGTTTTCGACGTTGTGCTCTCCGCGCAGCGGAATTTCACTGCGCCGCCCGACTGCAGTCTCCGAGCCTTCATTCCGGAAAATGATCTGATCGTCCAGAAGGAACGCGCCTTCCGCGACGCGCTTCTGCCGGCTGAACCAGAAGACGTGCGAGCGCGAGGGCATCCGCTTGGTGACCTCGGGATCGTCTGCGTTCAGAATCGCAAAATCGCGGTCCAGCTGATTTTCAAACAACCGCATCTTCACCGCCGCATATTCCTCGAACGACGCGTGCCGATCGAGATGGTCGGGCGTCAGGTTCAGAAGGACTCCGATCTCCGGACGGAACGCTTGAATCGCCTCCAACTGAAAGCTGCTGATTTCAGCGACGGTGACCGTTGAATCCGTGGACGACTCGACCAGCGAAATCAATGGCGCGCCGATATTTCCGCCCACCAGCATCGGAATTCCCGCCGTCTCCAGGATGTGGGCGACCAGCGAAGTGGTGGTCGTCTTTCCGTTCGATCCAGTGATCGCAACCAACTTGCCGCGCAAGAAACGCCAGGCGAGCTCGACCTCGCTCCACACCGGGATGCCTCCGACCTGCGCGAGCACCAGCGGCGGCAGATTTGCCGGCACGCCTGGGCTGACGACTATCAAATCCTGCTCGAAGAACGCAGAAGCCGGATGTCCGCCGAGCTCGAGTTTCACGCCCGCCGCGCGCAGCCTTGCAACCATCTCGCCTAGCGCGCTTTCGGGCTTCTCGTCCGTGGCCGTCACGGCGGCGCCATAGCCCTCTGCGAAAAGAGACACGGCCGCGCCGGTGCGCGCGAGTCCCACCACTAACACGCGCTTCCCCGCCAGATCGAATCCCGGTCTCACCTCGCCTCACCTCAATTTCAAAGTCGTCAGCGAAAAAAGCGCAAACACCAGCGCCAAGATCCAAAACCGCACGATGATCTTCGATTCGCTCCAACCCATCAGCTCGAAATGGTGATGCAGCGGCGCCATGCGAAACACGCGCTTCCCGGTCAGCTTGAACCAGCCCACCTGAATGATCACCGACAGCAGCTCCAAAATGAAAATGCCGCCGATGGAAAGCATCAAAATCTCCTGCTTCAGAATCACGGCGATCGTTCCTATGGCTCCGCCGAGCGCGAGCGAGCCAACATCGCCCATGAACATTTCCGCGGGGTGCGCGTTGTACCAGAGAAATCCGAGCGACGCGCCGGCGAGCGAGCCGCAAAAGATCGTTAGCTCGGCGGCGTCGGGAATCCTTTGAATCTCAAGATACTCGGCGAACCGCGCATTGCTCGAAAGATAGGTAATCACCGTCAGCGCGACGGAGGAAATCAGCACGCAGCCGATCGCCAGCCCATCGAGCCCGTCTGTCAGATTCACTCCGTTCGAGAGCCCGGCGATCACCAGCACCAGGAAAAGCACGAACGGAACGAAAGCAAGCGCCCACGTGAATCTGTGGTTGAGCAGCAAGTCAATCACCAGGTCCGGATGCAGCTTCTTCATGAACGGCACGCTCAATTGCGTCGAGTACTTGCCTTTTGCCTCCAGGCCGATCAGCATCGCCCCGACAAACGCGCACGTCAGCACCTGCAGCCCGAATTTTCCCGCGGCGGTAAGTCCCCGATTGTGCTTTCGCACCACTTTGCTGTAATCGTCGATGAAGCCGATGATTCCGAACGCCATTGTGGCGGCCAGCGCGATCAGCACATACGTGTTCCGCAGGTCGGCCCAAAGTAAAGTCGGTATTACGATCGCCGCGACGATCAACACACCGCCCATCGTCGGCGTTCCGGCCTTCGCTTGATGGCCCTTCGGGCCTTCCTCGCGAATGTACTGCTTCACCTGCAGAGTGCGGAGCCGCTCGATCATCCACGGGCCCAGCAGCAGCGACAGCACTAGCGCCGTCAGGCTGGCCACCGCCGTCCGCACGGTGATGTAGCGAAATACATTCAGCGCGCTGAAATGCCGCCGGAGCGCGAAGAAGAAGAGGTAGTAAAGCATTTCAGCTGCGTCCCTTTTGCCCGGTTTCCAGAGCTTCGGGCACGCGTTTCTTATCGGCGCGCCGGTGTTGCGCATCAATGGCTTCGAGAACTCTTTCCATTCGTACGCCGCGCGAACCTTTCAACAACAGCAAATCGCCCGGCGCTATGAACTGTTCGAGGAATTTCGCGGCCTCCTGCGAGTTCCCGAAAACTTTTGTGCGCTCCTGCGGATGCCCCGCCTCGACGGCTGCGTCCACCAAATCGGCGGCATACCCTTGCACTCCGAAAATCCAATCAATCTTTCGCAGCCCGGCAGCAGCGCGGCCGCATTCGCGGTGCAACTCCTCCGAAGAATCCCCCAGTTCCAGCATCTCGCCCGCGGCCACGATTCGCCGCTGATAGCCCGGCGTCGCCGCGAGCAATTGCGTCAATGCGCTCAACGCCGTCGGACTTGAATTGTAGGTGTCGTTGATCACCGTGAAACCGTCCTCGAACCGCACCACCTCGCCGCGCTTGTCCGCCGGCGTGAGCGCCGAAAAAACTCGCTGCGCCTCTTCCGCGCCGATGCCCCAGACGCTTGCCGCCGCCAGCGCCGCGATCGCGTTCATCACGTTGTGCCGGCCGATCAGCGGCAGTTGCAGACGCGCGCGTCCGACGGGCGAGACGAAATCGAACGCCGACCCTTCGATGCCCTGCTCTTCAATCGCATCCGCGCGAAACTCCGCCTGCGGGCTGGTCCCAAACCGAATCACGCGTCCCCGCGCGATTTCCGCGAACTTCGCCACGCGCTCGTCATCCGCGTTCAACACCGCCGTGGCATTCGGCCACGCCAGATTCTCGATCAGTTCGCGCTCCGCCAGCGCGATCTCCTCGATCGACGAAAAGAATTCCAGATGCTCGACCGCGACTCGAGTCACCACGCCCACCTCCGGCGTCGCAATCTGCGCAAGGCGTGCCAGTTCCCCGCGGTGCGACATGCCCAGTTCCACCACCGCCGCGCCGTGTTCCTCGTCGATCTTCAGCAACGTCAGCGGCAGTCCGTATTCGTTGTTCAAATTTCCCAGCGTCTTCAGGACCCGGAACCGCGCGCCCAGAAGCGATGCGAGAATCTCTTTCGTAGTGGTCTTCCCCACGGACCCGGCCACCGCCCCGATGATCCGTCCCGGCTTTCCCCTCCGCCAAATTTCGCACGCCCGCGAGGCCAACCGCTGCAAAGCTTCGAGCGTGTCGTCCACGGCAAAGAGCTTTGCCTGAATTTCGCCCGGGTACTCTTTGAATCGTTCCCGCGCCACCACCCCGGCCGTCGCGCCCCGGTCCAAAGCCCCGGCAACAAAACCGTGTCCATCGTGACGCGGTCCGCGTATGGCGATGAACAGTTCCCCTGGCTGAACGGTGCGAGAGTCAATCGAGACGCCGGCCACCCCGGCCAAGGGGTCGAGCCCCGTGGGGCGTGCGACCCCCAATGCATCGGCCAATTGATCCGCGGTCCACCGCATCGAAGCTCCAATGGGCTTGGCGTTAGCGCCCTCGCTTAATGTCCAGCCGGCCTCTTCGAATAGCCTTTGCGGCGCAGTATCGCTCGCGCCTTCTCGCGATCGTCAAACTCGATCGTCCCGTCGCGCAGGACCTGATATGTCTCGTGCCCTTTGCCGGCGAGCAGCACGATGTCGCCCGGCCGCGCCTCGTCGAGCGCGATGGCCAGCGCCCGCTCCCGGTCCGGCTCAACCCGGTACTTCGCATTCACTTTCTGCAATCCCACGACCACGTCGTTGATGATTCGCAGCGGGTCTTCGCTTCGCGGGTTATCGCTCGTGAGCACCACCATGTCGCTCAGCGAACCCGCCGCCTCGCCCATCAACGGACGCTTGGTGCGGTCACGTTCGCCGCCCGCTCCAAATACGGTGATGATCCGCGCCGATGGACCAAGCTCCCGGGCCGTCGCGATCAGATTGCGCAGCGCGTCGTCGGTGTGCGCGTATTCCACGATCACCAGAAACGGCTGCCCTTCGTCAATGCGCTGAAATCGCCCCGGAACGAGTTCGAGATTCGCGATGCCCTCTTCGATTTTTTCCTTGGGAATATCGAGGGCGATTCCCGCCCCAATCGCCGCGAGGATGTTGTAGACGTTGATGCGGCCCACGAACGGCGAGCGCACCTCGATCGTCCCCAGCGGCGTTTGCGCCTTGAATTCCAGGCCGTGAAAACTCAGCGCCAGTTTCTTCGCCGTCAGATCGGGCGTGCCGTTCAGCCCATAGCTCAGCGTGCGCCGCGCAAGCCCCGCCAGTTGCGGCGCGTACGGATCGTCGGCGTTGATCACGGCCACTCCGGGCGCGCCCGCACCCGTGCCTTCAAATAGCAGCCGCTTCGCCGCGAAATACTCCTCGAACGATTTGTGATAGTCCAGATGATCGCGCGTCAGGTTGGTGAAGACCGCGACCGCGAAGTGGCATCCCCACAGGCGTTCCATCGCCAGCGCGTGCGAGCTCGCTTCCAAAACGGCGTGCGTTCCTCCCGAGTCACGAATTTCGGCGAACATCTGCTGCAAGTCGAGCGACTCGGGAGTCGTGTTCACGGCCGTGCGGCTGCCCTGGGGTGTGCGATACCCCGTCGTGCCGATCAGCCCAGTCGTCTTCCCAGCCTCGCGCAGGATCGAGTCCACCAGAAACGCTGTCGTCGTCTTCCCATTCGTGCCGGTGACGCCCACCAATTGCAGCGCGTCGGCCGGATGATCGTAGAAATTAGCCGCCGCCCTCGCCAGCCCGCGCCGCTCCGACCCCGGCAGGAGTTCGACCAGGGTGATGTTTTTCGATGACACTTGGTTGGCATCTTCGGTCGCCACGGCAATTGCTCCGCGCCGCACGGCATCTTCGACGAACTTCACTCCCTCCAATTTTTCCCCGCGCAAGGCGAAGAAAATCGCACCAGGCACGACCTTGCGGCTGTCGTAGGCGACCGAGACAACCTCGATATCAGCTGGGCCCACGATTTTTCCGACCTCGGCTCCGGCGAGTAATTTCTCGAGTCTCATGCCGCGTCTTCTCTGTCTCTCGCTCGGCTCGTCATCGCTCAAGCCCGCCCGACGCTTCGCGGCCGGACGCTTCACAGTTAGACTCAATTCCCGTCACCTGGCGCCGACACCGGCACTATTTCTCCCGGACGTCCAAATCGCACCGTCACCCGGCTGCCGCGCAGGACCTGCGCCCCGGCTGCCGGAAACTGTTCAAGTGCAACTCCGTTGCCGATCAGCGACGGCATCAGTCCCAATCGCGAACACTCCTCCGTCACGCCGCGAACCGTCTGGCCCGCGAGGCTTGGGACCACCACCGCAGTTGAATCTCCAAACGCGACCGTCGGTGGCGCCGCGCTCGGCAGTATCGTCTTCGCCACCGCGGCCTGAAAACGCGCCTGGGCCGCCGCTGTAGCGCCGTCTGGACCAGAAGCACGCCGCGGAGCCCCTTGCAGGTTCTTCGCCGTCTCAATGTCGGATGGCGCGGGCACGTCGTGCGCCTCGTCGCGATACGCCAGCACCTGCTCGGCGACGCGCTTGAACACCGGCCCGCCCACTTCTCCCCCGTGATGCGGCCCAACCGGCGAATCGAGAACCACAAGAATCGAAATCACGGGATTGTTCACCGGCGCGAAACCCACGAACGATGAGTTGTACTGCGTCGCTGAATAGCGGCCTGTCGCCGGATCGATCTTTTGCGCCGTGCCCGATTTCCCCGCAGCCGTGTAGCCGTCCAACTGTGCGGGCTTGCCCGTTCCTTCCAGCACCACGCCCTCCATCAATTCGCGAATCGTCGCCGCCGTTCTGCCATCCGTCGCTTGTTGAGGCCCGGGAACGGCGCGCAGCGCTCGGGGTTGGCCTCCGTCAATCTCACGCACGATATGCGGCCGATAAAGGGTCCCGCCATTCGCCACCGCCGAGATCGCGGAAACAATCTGAATTGGCGTGACGCTCACCTCCTGGCCGATGGCCAGCGAGCCGATGGAACTCGCGGACCAATTCTCAATCGGTCGCAGCAATCCACGATTCTCGCCCGGTAGTTCGATCCCCGTGGGCTGTCCGATTCCGAACGCGCGAATCGCGTCGTAGAATCGCGGCGCGCCGAGCCGCAGTGCAACTTTGATTGCGCCCACGTCGCTGGAATGCTCCAGAATTTCGCGCACGCTCAGCACGCCGAATTTCTTCCAGTCGTGAATCAGCCGCCCCGCCACCATGATCTGGCCCATCTGGCAATCCACGAGGTCGTTCGGCGTCGCCACGCCGTTTTCGATCGCTCCCGTCAACGTCAACACCTTGAACGTCGATCCCGGCTCGTACGCGGACGCCACCGCGCGATCAATGCGCGCTTCAGGAGCATAATCGCCCGCCTCGTTGGGATCGAATACGGGCCAGTTGGCGACCGCCAGCAGTTCGCCCGAGTTCGGGTCCTGCACGACGACCGTTCCAGCCTTGGCGTGCGTCTCCCCGATGGCGCGCCCCAGTTCCTTCTCCGCGATGTACTGAATCGTTTCATCAATCGTCAGCGTCACGCTTGCGCCCGGATCGGCGGCCGATTCCGTGCGGTCGTACCAACGGCGCCGCCCGTCCGCCATCACCATCATCTTGCCGGGCCGCCCGCGGATCTGCTTGTCCAACGAATATTCGATTCCGCCGATTCCCTTTTCATCCACGTCCACGTACCCGAGCACGGACGCGGCGAGATCCCTCTGCGGATACACCCGGCGGTTCTCTTTCTGGAAAAATACGCCCTTCAGATTCATATCCGTGATTCGCTGGACGGTTTCCGGCGAAAGTTTGCGCGCCAAACGCACGGGAGTTTTGGCTTCGCGGATCTTTTCTTCGAGTTCTTCGGCAGGCGCGTCGAGCGCGCGCGAAAGCAGCCGCCCCACCATCTCGACGTCGGTGATCTCCGCCGGGTCGCCGAAGACGGAATCCATTGGCAAACTGACCGCGAGTTCGCGCCCCTTGCGATCGTAGATCGTCCCGCGCATCGGGCTGATCTCGAAAATGCGCTGCTGTTGACGCTGTGCTTTTGCGAGGTATTCGCTGTAGGAGAAAAGCTGCAGGTAACTCAGCCGGCCGATGACCACCGCCATCCAAACCGCCGCCAGGACCCAGACGACCAGCCAGCGGAGACGTGGATTGCGCTGCTCCATGGACTCCGGCCTACCCTATCGGAAACGTGCTCCTGCGGCGATCGAGTCCGATCCGCCGGAAAAGGCCCGCCACAGCGAGCCGCAAACTCATGCCAGTTTCAATTGAGGCTGAAATCAGGGCCGGGACGACAGCGCAACCGTTCGCGCCTGCGCTACGACGCCATCGCTCGCGTCCTCGACCGGAGCCACCTGCCCGGGCACCGGAACCGTCAAGCCCAGCTGGTTCCGCGCAATCGCATCCACCCGCATTGGCGATCGCAATGTCGCCACTTCCAGGTGCAATTGCTGGTTGAGCTCGGAGGCCTGCGCCCGCTCGCTGTCCAACTGCTCGATCTGGTAGCGGATCTGGATGCACTCGAAATGCTGCCACGCGTAGCTCAGCAGGCACGCCCCCATGGCTGCGCTGACCGCGAGCCGTCGCCAGAAATCTCGAAGCCGCGCTGGATGCGTCGGCCGCACCAGCCGGGAATTATCGATCTGTTTTACCGTGTAGTATTCCGTGAAGTGTTCCGTCATCGCCAGCTCCCAGCCGCACGGTCTTCCGCCGGCGCGATTTTTTCCGCCACGCGCATTTTTGCGCTGCGCGCTCGCGGGTTGTATCTGATTTCTTCGTCGCCCGGAACGATCACCTTGCGGGTCAGCACGCGGAAACTTCCCTCGCGCTCCAGTTTCTGAAACGCGCGCTTCACCGGACGATCTTCCAGCGAGTGGTAACTGAGGATGATCCACCGTCCTCCAATATTCAAAGTGGCAGGGGTCCGCGAAAGAAACTGCTCGAGTTCCTCCTCTTCTCGATTCACCGCATTCCGCAGCGCCAGAAACGTTTTTGTCGCGGGCTGCAGTTTCTGCCTTCCCCTTGCTTT
>JARLGK010000052.1 GCA_031296075.1 Candidatus Acidiferrales bacterium | reverse complement strand
GACGCGAAGCTGGCGCGATGGATACGCATCCTTCACCTGGAGATTCACTTTCAAAAGCTCCTGGCCTTCCTTGATCTTGATCGTCTTGGCATCGGCGGCGTCCGCAACGCCGGGGTAGAAGGCGCGGTGAAATGGCGCGTTGGGATCCATGCGATTCGCGCGATTGAAGACGAGAACATATTGGCCCGGCCCGACATGATCGAAGTCGAAGAATCCGGTCGAACCCTGAAATGCCCACAGGCCGGGGCGAGAATCGTCATAGCTGCCCGCGCGATAAAGCTCGAGCGAGGCGATCGCCAGCGGCTTGCCCTTCGGGTCGAGGACGCTGCCACGAATGTGGCCAGTGGGCAGCGCGGCCACGTCATATTCGAAGCATGCGCCGTTGGGAATCTTGAAAGGCGGCAGGCCGCCGGTGAGCGTTTTCTGAGTCAGCTCGGTGCGCGGCGGCAAGTTGGCGGTGAAGCTGTATTGACCGGCATGCACGTCGTAGAAGGAATAGACGCCGCTGGAATCAGTGCTCGTCTCGAAGCGGTCGTCGCGCGAACGCAGTTTCAAGGAAACATTCGACAGAGGCTCGTCGGGATCATCGGGCAGCGCAAGAAACGGAGGCTCGGAGCGGTGCAGCACTCCGAAGACCGAAGCGACGCGCTGGCCGTTGCGCATCGCGCGGAGTTGCGGGAGAAGCGCGCGGGCTTCACCGACCGGACGCGTCCCACTGCAGATGGTCGCAAAGAGACGATTGTCGGCGCCCTGGTGCGTGAACACGACGTATTGCTGGCCGGGCTTGAAGCGATAGCCGCAGTCGCCATCCTCTCCGCCGGCGAAGATGTCAATTTCCGCGGCGGATTCGGGCGCGCCGGGAACGGCGAAGCTCTCATCAATCCGGAAATGATAGCGCGTCAGGCGCGAGGCGATGATGTCCACGGGCGCGGTGTCCTTCGCCGGGGCTTCGGATGCCGCGCCGGGCGAATCGGACGAATGCAGCGCGGCGTAGGCGATGTCTTCCACCGCCGTCACGGTGCCCAGGAAAACGACGTCGTCCTTCTGCAGGCCCGGGCACTTTCCGGGCGGCGCATCCGAACAAGTACACGCATGCGAAGCGAGAGAAACGGCCGGGATCAGAAACAGAAAAGCTGCGAGGGCGCGTCGAATCATCGCCAATATCGTACATTCTTTTCGGCGCGATGCGAAGTTGGCAACGCAGATACGGCGAAAAGAAATTCCTTGTCTTGGTTAGTGCGTAATCCGGACTTGAAACGTCCATTCGCCGAAACCGCGCGGCGAATGAGATCGCGGCGGGGGGCCTGGGCTCGATTTGCTTTTATGCTATACTTGTTGAGCGAGGTGCAATAATTCGCGCGGCCGCGGAGTACACTCTTCTTGCCTTCGCCGCGATTCCCTTCATCTATTACCTTCTGGTGATTTACAGCGCCACCCGATTCCTGCAGGTATCGAAACGCGAGAATCCAAGAAACGACGATTTCACTCCCCCGGTAAGCTGCCTGAAACCGATCAAGGGCCTGGACATCGACGCCTATGAAAACTATGCGAGCTTCTGCCGGCAGGACTACCCCGAATACGAAATCGTTTTCTGCATCGATCCCGGCGACCCCGCGCTCGCGGTCATCGAAAGACTGGTCCGCGAATTTCCGGAGCAGGATATTCGCGTGCTCTTCGGATCCGGCCGCGAAGCAGTAAACGATAAAGTGGCCCGGCTGACGCGGCTCACGAGCGATGCGAAATACGACATTTTCATCATCACCGATGGGGACGTGCGGGTCGGTCCCGATTACTTGCGCTCGGTCGTGTCACCGTTTCGGAATCCCAAGCTGGGCGCGGCAACCTGCCTCTACCGAGCCACGAAGGAACGGACGTTTCTAGAAAGCCTCCAATCGATTTCCATGGCCTCCGACTTTTTCGCCGGAATTCTGGTCGCCTGGAAGCTGGACGGAGTGAAGTTCACGCTGGGGCAATCGATCCTCACCACGCGCAAGAACATCGAGGCTTTTGGGGGCTTCCCGTACCTCGAGGACCGCCCGGTGGACGATATGCAGGTCGGCCGCCTCGCCGCCGAAAACGGATTTGAGACGCAGCTGCTTCCCTACGTGGTGCAGTCGGTCGCGGATTTTCACACGTGGCATGAATTCCTCTACAAGCGGGTGCGGTGGATGACGGGAATGCGTCTCATGCGACCATGGGGCCACGCAGGCCTGTTCTTCACGTGGGGCCTGCCTTGGGCGCTGCTGGCCGTGGCCGTGCATCCGACGCTGGCGACCGGCGTCGCCTATTTGGGCGGCTACCTCGCGATGCGAATTGGCATCACCTGGCTGATCGGAGTGCGTACTATCAAGCAGCCCGGAATCTGGAAACGCATTCCGCTGATCCCGCTGTGGGACGCGCTGGCGTTTGGAATTTGGCTGGTCAGTTTCACCCGCAGGACGATTCGCTGGCGGGGCGTGGATTACCGCTTGCAGGATGGCAGGCTGATCGCAGCTGCATCCGGCGCCGCGAAAAGTACGACCATTAAGACGCGAAATGCTGCCGGAGCCTAGCTGCACGCACGACAGAGAAAACCCCACGAACCTGAGATGAAACAGTATTGGGTCACAGGCGGTTGCGGTTTTATCGGCGTCCTCTTTCAAAGGGCCGCCAGGGCCTTGCGAAATAGCTATACCCCTGCCTTGGCGGTTTGCCGCGCGTAGATTTCTTTCGCGCGCCGGTAGAGCTCGACGTCGGCTCCCCGATATTTATCCACCGCTTTTCGAAAGTCGTCGTCGATCGTGTACCCGGCTCCGTTATGGTCCGGATTGACGTTGAGAAAACTCTCGCCTCGCAGATTGCGGCCAAACATGGAATTGAACAGGTTCACCCCCCGGTAGAACTCCTCCGCAATTCCCACCATCGCGAGGTCGTCGATGGAGAGGCTGCCGAGATATTGCGTTTGCTGATTGTGAAAGGCGTCCCACTCCAGGTAATCGTTCAGCGTCATCTTGGCTTCGTGGAACATCTTTTCTTCCAGATGCTCCCGCTGCGGATTTCGCAGCAGAAAGCAGTAATGCGAATAGGTCTGCTGATACGGGTCGCGGAAGAATGCTACGAAATCCTCGGTCGGGAAAAGCCCCAGATACTTATCCGGTGGGAAGTGACCGTGAATGATGTCGTATTTTTGGAGGAGTTCATCACGGCGAGCGCGCATCGCAAGCGTGCGGACCCGGCAGCGCTCGATGGCTTCGGGAACTCTGAACCCCGCCCAATCGCCATAGTCTTTCATCATCCGATCGCCGAAATCCGCCTGCAATAGCTCGCGAAACGAATTTCCGCCCGCCTTGGGAACGTGGATGGAAAGGATCACTGGACGCGCCTCTTGGATGATTCGCGCGAAATTGAGTGAGAGACTGCGACGGTTCGCCCGTTCGATGAGCGGCGAAAAAACCGCCGGGAACGCTGGAGGGTTAAAGGATAGTAGATGGAGGGAAGGGCCGCTATCCTCAGCAAAACATGGTTAGTTGATGTCAAAGCCATCGAATCTTTTTCGTGGCAAGCGCGTGGCCTCTCGCCCCCAGCCAAACTAGAACGGGCTAATATAACACGGTTGCTAAAATCTCCGGCGGCGAGAAGAGCTGCCTGGATTTCGATATGAGGAAGAATTCGACGGATGTAGAAATCTCAATCTTTGACCGCAGCACGACTTCGGTAGGTGGATTTTGATTCCACAAAGTCACGCTCTCGCTGAGCACGAATGGCCGCCAATATCTTGCCGACGCTCTCTTCCACTGATTCGAGGTCGGTGCGGCACTCGACTTCCGGCGAAGGCGGCGGCTCGTAGATATCGTCAACGCCCGTGAGCCCCGTGATTTCATGGTTCCGACAGCGCCTATAGAGCCCTTTGACATCGCGCTTCTCGCACACCGCGAGCGGCGCGTTGACGTAAACCTCCAGGAACGGGGAAAGCTGCTCGCGGATTTCGCTCCGCAGCGAGACGTAAGGGGAGATCGCCGCGACCACGACATTAACGCCGTTGCGCGTCAGCAGATCGGCGACAAAGCTGATCCGGCGCAGACTGTCTTCGCGATCTTTCCGGGAGAACCCCAAATCCAGACAAATCTTCGACCGAATCAGGTCGCCATCGAGCAGCTCGACGGCCTCGCCGCCATCCAGCAACCGTTGCGCAATGTTTCGGCCGAGTGTGGTCTTGCCAGCGGACGGCAAGCCAGTGAGCCAGACGGTCAAACCGCGGTGCAAGTGGTTGGTTTCTCGACGCAAGAGTGTCTTCTCTTTTCCGCCCCGATGCGTACCGCCGGGGCAATCAAGGGAGCAGTCGACTTCAACGCTCTACCGTGCCAGTTGTCGCGCCTGATTGTCAGGAATCGCGATGGCCAGACTCGATCCATCCGATTGTAACGTTTTACCCTGTGGCACGGAAGCGTGGCAAGCGACTTTTGCTCATCTGGTGCTTTCGCGCGAATGCGCTTGTTTCTTGATCCCACACATCAGCCGGACGGGATGGCGAGACTATGCACGGGTGGCCGGAGCTGGATTGCGGTCGCCGGCTGCGTGATGGCCGAAGACTCGCTTGATCCCGCGCAGGTAAAAAACCAGCCCGAGAAGTCGGACCAGGGCTGTCCAAACGCGCCAGCAAAGAAGCGCGTCGGCGCCTCCGGTGAGTCCCGCCACCGCGAATAGCGCATTGAATGCCGTTTCGCCGACGCCCAACCCGCCCGGGGTGAAGGGCAGGGTGTTGGCAACGAAACCCAGCGGGACGATGAGGCACATTCTTAGATTGAGCCTCGCCGGATTCAGGGCGAAAACGGCCAGCGCCATCACGATGAGATTCAAGAAATTGGCCGTAATCGAGATACAAAGGGCGGCGGCGACTGTCCCGAGGTGGTGGCGATAGGAGGCGATCGTTCGAATGATCTGCCCGTGCCAGTCCTTCCACGGCAGGAATCCGAAGACCGCATGCGCGAGCCGCTCCATGTGCGACTGATAGAAGAGGCAGGCCAGGAATCCAGCCAGAAGAATCGCGGCTAGAACCGCGGAGCTGATGAGCAAGGCTTGCAACGCCAGTGTGGATCGAATCAACCCGGCGAACGCCGGGGCGAATAGCAGCGGCATGACCAGCAGCGAAAGCATGCCGACCGCGCGGTCGAATAGAGACACGGTGAGAATTTCAGAGCGGCGGCCTTTGTAGTCCTTCGCAACGTAGAAGAGTCTCGCCAGGTCGCCGCCGGTCGCTCCCGGCAGAAATTGAGCGAAAAAGAAGCTGACCACCGTCACTTGAAAGGATTTAGTCCAGGGAAGGTGCAGACCGAGCGGCCGGAAGAGCCACGACAACCGCACCGCCATCAGCGATACATCAATCAATATCAGCGCGACGGCGATGATCGCGATGGGCCAAGCGGTGAAAGGCCTGGACAACGCCCGTGCATCGATCATTCCGGATTTGGCTAGATAGGCGAGGAGGCCGCCGGCAATCGCGAGGCGCACCAAAAAGCCAAGAACTCTGCGGGCGGGTCGCACAGGGGAGGCGATTTCTGCTGAAGGCTCGCGAGCGCCGGCCATGGGATGGCCTTCGCGCGGCATGCTAACGGCCGGCCGCGCCGGCTGTCCGGGGAGGATCGGGTCGTCCCGCGTTGGTGCCCCGGCGGCCGCGCAACTCGCGCACGTTGTAGACAGGCTTGTTCTGGGATTCGTAGTACGTCCTGGCGAGCAACTCGCCGATCAGGCCAATGGAGATAAACTGGATGCCACCCATTACCAGCGCCATCCCGAGAAGCAGCAGGGGGCCGTGGTTCTCCATCAGGCCTTCGTTCAAGATAGCCTTACGGATAAAGACCCACAACCCAATGCCGAAACCGCCGCTGAGACAAAAGAGACCGGCCACGCCGAACAGTTGCAGCGGCTTGGTTGAATAATCCAGCAGAAACTTTACGCTCACGAGGTCCAGCAGCACGCGGATGGTGCGCGAAATTCCGTAGTTTGATTTCCCGCTCTTGCGCGGCTCATTGGTGATGGGCACCTCGCCAATCGAAGCGCCCGCCCAGCTGGCGAGCGCGGGAATGAAACGGTGGAGCTCACCATAGAGATGAATTTCCGACAGGATTTCGCGGCGATACGCCTTAAACGTGGTGCCGAAGTCGTGCAGGTCCACCCTGGAAAGCCTCGCCATGATCCGGTTGGCAACGCGGCTGGGAAACTGCCGGGTAAGCCAGGCATCGGTGCGCGCCACGCGCCAGCCGCTTACGATGTCGTAACCTTCCTTCATTTTTTCGATGAACTTCGGAATCTCGGCGGGATCGTGCTGCAGATCCCCGTCCATCGAAATGATGATCTCGCCCTGGGAGTGATCGAATCCCGCCTTGAGCGCGGCGGTCTGTCCGAAATTGCGGCGCAGGCGCACGACGAGCACTCGCCCGTCGTCGCGAGCGATCTCCGAAAGTTGGCGAAACGTTCCATCTTTGCTGCCGTCGTCCACAAATATGATTTCAAACGGCTCACCGATGGCGTCCATCACGTCAATGATCTTGACGTAGAGCTGCGGAACGCTTTCCTGCTCGTTGTAGAGCGGCACAACAATGGAATAAGAGACTGGGAGAGGGTCAGTGCTCATGCAAACCATTGTAGTACATCAATTGGATTCGGAGAAAGGAGGTGTACTCGTCCAGTAGATTAGTGACACTTTGCCTTTCTGAGATTCAGTTTTCACCGAGTGACGAATTCCAGTGGGGTGAGGTAGTTGAGAGACTGGTGAGGCCTCACGCAGTTGTAGG